>JBGSKI010000153.1:0-6857 GCA_041741315.1 Hyphomonas sp.
GCGGGCTCAGGCCGGGGTGGCGTAGAGGTCGTAATCGTCGGCGCTGTCGATCCGGACGCGAACGATGTCGCCGGTCCTGAAGTCCTGAGCGGCGGAGACGTAGACGACCGCGTCGACGTCCGGCGCGTCGGCCTTGGTGCGGCCGACCATCATGCCGGCTTCGTCGCCGGGGCCGTCGAGGATGACGTCCTGCACGGTACCGACCTGTGCCTCGGCGCGGGCGGCGGAGACTTCGGCCTGGACCTGCATGAACCGGTGCCAGCGGTCTTCCTTGACGTCTTCGGGCACATGGCCGGGCAGGGACCGGCTGTCGGCATGGGCGACGTTCTCGTACCGGAAGCAACCGGCCCGGTCGATGCGGGCTTCACGGATGAAATCGAGCAGGGTTTCGAAATCCTCTTCGGTCTCGCCGGGGAAGCCGACAATGAAGGTCGAGCGGATGGCAAGGTCGGGAACGTCGCGGCGCCAGCTGGCGATCCGTTCGAGGACGCGGTCCTGCTTGGCCGGGCGCTTCATGGCTTTCAGCACAGTGGGGGAGGCGTGCTGGAAGGGGATGTCGAGATAGGGCGTGATCAGGCCTTCGGCCATCAGCGGGATGATGTCGTCGACGTGCGGGTACGGGTAGACATAATGCATCCGGGTCCAGACGCCGAGCGAGCCGAGGCCCCTGGCGAGATCGAGGAACCGGGTCTCGTATTCGGTGCCTTTCCAGGCCTGTTTCTGGTAGCGCACATCCAGACCGTAGGCGGACGTATCCTGGCTGATCACCAGCAATTCCTTCACGCCGGCACGGACAAGCTGTTCGGCTTCGGTCAGGACATGATGGATCGGGCGGGAGACGAGATCGCCGCGCAGTTTCGGGATGATGCAGAAGCTGCAGCGATTGTTGCAGCCTTCTGAAATCTTCAGGTAGGCATAATGCCGGGGCGTCAGGCGCAGGCCGGCTTCCGGCACGAGGTCGAGGTGCGGATTATGCGGCGGGGTCAGGTGCGTGTGCACCGCCTGCATGACGGCTTCGTACTGGTGCGGCCCGGTGATCGCCAGCACCTTGGGGTGTGCCTTCTCGATGACATCCGGTTCGGCGCCGAGGCAGCCGGTGACGATGACCTTGCCATTGGCTTCGATCGCTTCGCCGATCGCTTCGAGACTCTCGTCGCGCGCGCTGTCGAGGAAGCCGCACGTGTTGACGAGGACAAGATCCGCCCCCGCATAATCCGGGGCGATCTGGTAGCCTTCGGCGCGCAGGCGGGTGATGATGCGTTCGGAATCCACAAGGGCCTTCGGGCAACCGAGCGAAACAATTCCGACCTTTGGCGCGGACGGACGAATGGGGGCAATCGGGGTCGAGCTTGTCATGGCCGCTCTGCTATAGTGAAATCGGCCAGTGGGAAAGCGGGAGGCGCACGGCATGCACGACAAGCCAGACTTCAGGCGGCTCAGGCGCATTCAATGGACGGCGCTGGCGATTGGCGTTGTCGTGCTGGTGGTGGCGCTGTTCCTGATGGGACAGTTCCGCGAGCCGGAAATCGCGCCGGTAGTGATTTCCTTCGCCCTGGCATCCTTCGCCTTCAGCGGTACCTTCTATTTCGGCGCGCTGATGCTGGAAGGCTCGCTGCAGAAATACATCCTGTCCGACGATACCGAGATCAAGGGGGATTCCGTCGAGATGGTGACCCGGACCGCCAGCAGCGGCGATCCGGAGATTGACCGGTGGATCGGCCGCTACGCCTTCACGCGCAACCTGTTCGGCATGTCGATCCTGCCGATTGCCCTTCTGGCGGGCCTGTATTTCTTCGGCTGAGCCTGACCTACTTCTTGAGCCGGTTCATGATCGCGTCGGTCCTGGCCTTGATCATGTCATTGAGCACGTCGTCGATGCTGGATGACGGATCTGCGGACGCAGCCGGTGCTCTCATGTTGTCGATGACGACTTCGATGGAATGGCTTGCCTCACCCAGAACATTGCTCAACTGGTCCAGGAACTTGGCGTAAACCGTCGCCGTGCCCTGCGAATCCAGCGTCACACTGGCGCTGGTCGATCCGCCGGGGGAGACCGGAACCGGGCTGAACCATCCCATCTGTGCGTTGGACACCGAAAACTCCACCTTCTCCACGCCGTCGCCGGCATGCGCGGTAATATCTGCAATCGTACCAATGACTGCCTGTGAAATCCCCGACAGGTACCCGCCGCCCTTCACGCGGGGCTGTGCCGCGTTGGACGGCTGGCGCCCCTGATTGTTCGGGTCGGTGACCTGAATGGAATGGGTCGCATTGTCGAGGAGGTTGCCGATCTGGTCGAAGAACTTCGCATAGATCGTGGCAATGCCCGGCGCGGTCAGCTTCACCGAAGCGGAGGTGGACCCGCCCGGATTTACCGGTACCGGGCTGAACCAGCCCATTTCGGCATTCGACACCGAGAATTCGACCTTATGCGTATTTTCCCCGGCATGCGCGATGATTTCGGTAATCGTGCCGGCGAGGCCTTGCGTAATGCCGGACAGGAAGCCGCCCTTCATACGGGGCTGGGGCGCTGCAAACGCCGCGCCGTTGCGGACGAGGCCCGTGGCCGGACCCAGCTTGAAGCCATAGGCCGGCTTGTCGCGTCCCATGGCGGGCAGGAAGGTTCCCCGACTGGAAGACAGGCGCATGGGTGCGCTGGAATGGCGCTGGGAGGCCGGACCGCCAACGTCAAGGTCGGTTATGGCCTGGTCGGTGGTCTGGAGCATGCTGTCGCGGGCGGTGGCGACCAGTTTCGTCGCGCCCTGCGCCTCGAACTCGAAATTGACCTGCATGGCGGTGCGCCCGCGCGGAAAGATGCGCATGATCCCGCCATTCGCGCCATAGAGCTCCAGCACGACCGTGTGGGTATCCGAAGGAATACCTTGCAGCTCTGCAGACCAGGGAACGCCTGCAACCGGAAGGGATGTGGCGACGAATTGCAACGTGTTGGCCGGCGAAGGCATGTCTCTCTCTCCATGTTCCTACACAGGGAGAGGCGCAGCCGTCCGGGATTCCGGTTCAGGGATGGTCAAAAAAAGGTGCGGTGGCCTCACGCTTCCTCGAGCGCGATGCCTCTCTCCTGCAGGAATTCCCGCAATTCGCCGGTTTCGAACATTTCCTTGATGATGTCGCAGCCGCCGACGAATTCGCCCTTCACATAGAGCTGGGGGATGGTCGGCCAGTTGGAATAGGCCTTGATGCCCTCGCGGATGGCGGGGTTCTCAAGCACGTTGGTGGAGACGTATTCGACGCCGAGATAGTCCAGAACCTGCACGACCGTGGAGGAGAAGCCGCACTGCGGGAAGGTCGGCGTGCCCTTCATGAAGAGGACGACGTCATTGGTTTTGACGGCCTGGTCGAGGGCGTCGAGCGTGGCTTGGTCGGTCATGAAAGCATCTCCGGAATTTCTGCAGATGTGTGGTGGGAGAGGGGCGGCGTCAAGCGCGCCGCCCCATCCCGGCTACCAGCCGCACGCCTGGCCTTCGTTCTGCTCTTTCAGGTAGGTCATCAGCGGATCGAAGTATTCGATGATCGCGCTGCCATCCATCTGGCGGGTGCCGGTGAACTTTTCCAGCGTGTCCGGCCAGGGCTGCGAGGCGCCGGCTTCGAGCATGGCATTGAAGCGCTCGCCGACTTCCTTGTTCCCGTAGATCGAGCAGCGGTGCAGCGGACCGTCCCAGCCGGCCTGTTCGCAGGCGGCCTTGTGGAACTGGAACTGCATCACGAAGGACAGGAAGTAACGCAGGTAGGGCGTGTTGCCCGGGATGTGGAACTTCGCGCCCGGATCGAACGCATCTTCCGGGCGCGGGCCCGGCGGCACGATGCCCTGGTTGGCGAGGCGCAGGTCCCACCAGGCCTTGTTATAGTCGTCCGGCTTGGTCGTGCCGTTCAGCACGTCCCAGCGCCAGCCATCGACCGTCAGGGCGAACGGCAGGAAGGCGATCTTGTCGAGCGCCGTCTGCATCAGGAGGGCGGTGTCGGCATCCGGACCCGGTTTCTCCTCGGCGGAGATCAGGCCGATCTGTTCGAGGTATTCCGGGGTGATCGACAGGGCGATGAAATCGCCGATCGCCTCGTGGAAGCCGTCATGGGCGCCGTTCTTGTAGAGGTAAGGCTGGTCCTTGTAGGCGCGCTGGTAGAAATTGTGCCCGAGTTCGTGGTGCACGGTGAAGAAGTCTTCCGAGTTGATCTCGGTGCACATCTTGATGCGCACGTCTTCCTCGTCGTCAAGGTCCCAGGCCGAGGCGTGGCAGACGACTTCCTTGCCTTCCGGGCGGACGATCATCGAGCGGTCCCAGAAGGTTTCCGGCAGCGGCGCAAGGCCCAGCGAGGTGAAGAAGCCTTCGCCGGTCTTGACCATCTGGACGGGCGTGTAGCCGCGCTCGTTGAGGCGCTCGGTCAGGTCATAACTGACGGCGGCAGTGCCGGGTTTCACGATGTCATAGATGCCCGACCATTGCTGGGCCCACATGTTGCCGAGCAGGTCGGCGCGGATCGGGCCGGTCTTCGGCTGGACGCCGTCGCCGTACTGGTCGTTCAGCTTCCAGCGGGCATAGCAGTGCAGTTCCTCGTAGAGCGGCTCGACCTGGCCCCAGAGGCGTTTGACTTCCGCTTCCATCTCTGCCGGCGGCATGTCGTAATTGGACAGCCACATCTGGTCGAGGCTCGGATAGCCGAGTTCGGCGGCGCCCTCATTGGCGAGGTCGACCATGCGGGCATAGTCGGCCTTCATCGGCGGTGAGACCGTGCGCCAGCCTTCCCAGACGGCCTTGAGTTCGGCCGGGTCGCGGGAGGTTTCGATGATGGTCGAGGCCTGGTCGAGGTCGATCATCTCGCCCTTGTATTCGAATTTGCCCTTGCCATAGGTCGAGGTCAGGCCGGTCGCGATGGTTGCGAGCTCTTCGGCGGCGCCGTCGCGGGACGGGGCGGGCAGGGTGATGCCGCTGCGCAGGATGCGGATCTTGCGGGCAGTATCCGCGGGCAGGGTGTCGACATCGTATTTCTTGGAGGCATTGGCGAGCGACACGGCCAGCGTCGTGGCCGTCGCGCCGGCAGCAGCGGCGATGGCATCGGTCTCGTCGGTGATATTGGTTTCCTGGTTCCAGTAGGCCTGCTGGACTTCCCGGCTCATTGCGGCGAGCTGGGTTTCAGCATCCTCGATGAAGGCCTTGGCTTCGTCCGCTGCTGCAGATTCAGCGGTTTGAGCGACGGCGTCAGTGGCGGGCGGTGCCTTGGGGGCGCAGGCAACAAGCGCGAGACCGAGCGCAAGGGCGCTGGCGGTCAGGGTCATTTTCGACATGTGGGGGTCTCCTCGAATGGATTTGGCGGGAGAAGACCGTGAAGTGCCGGCAAGGTCAATGCGGCGGACTGATACTCATGGGGCGCGGGTTTTCAGGGCAAGCGCGTGCAGTTCGCCGCCCATCGTGCCCTTGAGGGCGGCATAGACCTGCTGGTGCTGCTGCACGCGGCTGAGGCCGGCAAAGGACGGGCTGATGATCTCGGCCTGCCAGTGATTGTCGTCCCCGGCGAGGTCGGTAAGGACGATTTCGGCATCGGGAAAGGCGTCCGTCAGGTAACGAGTCAGTGTTTCGCGTGACATGGCCATTGCGCGGGCTCCGTTTCTAGGTAGGCAGATGGGCCACGGGGTCCACCGCGTCAACCGCCAGCACCGGGGAGGCATATATGAGGTCCAGTCAGGCTTGGTTGCTCGCAGGCGTGCTGGGCCTCGTCGCGGCCGTGCTGGCCGGGGTGCTGCTGTGGACGGGCAAGGTCGGCGATGCGCCTGAACCCCTGCCCGTGGGGCGCTATGTCGATGCGGGGGCGATGCTGCACCTGACCGAGACCCTGTCCAGCGATGCGCTTGAGGGCCGGGCGACCGGCACGCCGGGCAACGAGGCGGCGAGGGGTTTCCTGCGCAAGCGATTCGAAACGCTCGGCCTCAACCGGTTCGGGCCGTCCTATGAATTTCCGTTCGACATCACGGTGCCGGACGATGCACCGGCGGATTTCCCCACCTCCGGCACCAATCTGGTTGGCTGGATCGGCGGCGACACGCCGGGAACCGGCAAGATGCTCGTCGTGTCGGCGCATTACGACCATCTCGGCGTCAGGGATGGCGAGATATACAATGGCGCGGACGACAATGCGTCCGGTTCGGCAGCGTTGATCGAGATTGCGTCCTACTTTACCCGCCACAAGCCACACCATGACATTGTGTTCGCCCTGGTCGATGCCGAGGAGATCGGCCTGCTCGGCGCGAAGGCGCTGGTTGCGGCCGGTCCGTTCGACCTGTCGCGCGTTGCGCTGGACCTGAATGTCGACATGGTCAGCCGGTCGGACACGAACGAACTCCATGCCTGCGGACCGTCGCGCTATCCGGGACTGACCCCACTCGTGGAGGAGGTCGCAGCGGACTCAGGCGTCACCCTTCTGATCGGCCATGACCGCCCGGAGCAGGGGCCGGACGACTGGACGATGCAGTCGGATCATGGCGCCTTCCATGAGGCGGGCATCCCGTTCCTGTACCTCGGCGTCGAGGATCACGCGGATTACCACCGCCCGACCGACACGTTCGACAAGATCCAGCAAGCCTTCTTCATCCATGCTGCCGATACGGCGGTGGCGGCTGCGATCGCGGCAGACGCACACCTCGACACACTCGACTTTACCCCGGCAACCCTGCCGGAAGCCAACCCCTGAAAGGTTATCCATGTCCGACACCGTTTCGTTCATCCTCAAGAGTTCTGCGACCCAGACGCTCGGCGCGCTCAAGGGCATTCTCGGCAAGGCGGCCGCGCATGCCGAAGCCGCCAAGCTCGACGAGGCCGTGCTGCTCGCGGCGCGCCTGTTCCCGGACA
>JBGSKI010000154.1:0-7004 GCA_041741315.1 Hyphomonas sp.
GGGGCCGGAGCGGTGCTGGCACCGAAAGTCGAGACGGCGGCGGACATTGCCGCGCTCGATGCCGCGCTCAGCGCGGCCGGGGCACCGGCCGGGTTTGGCCTCTGGGTGATGATCGAGATGCCGAAGGCCATCCTGAACATCCAGGAAATCGCCGCCATGGCAGCGTCTACCCGGTTGTCGACCTTCGTCATGGGCACCAATGACCTCGCCAAGGAATTCCGTGCCCGGATGACTCCCGACCGGCGCGCCTTCCAGACCGCGTTGCAATTGTCGGTCGCAGCGGCGCGTGCCTATGGGCTTGTGGCGATTGACGGCGTGTACAACGATATCAAGGACGAGGATGGCCTGATCGCGGAATGTGAACAGGGCCGCGATCTCGGTTTCGACGGCAAGACGCTGATCCATCCCTCCCAGCTGGAGACCGCCAACCGGGTGTTCGCGCCGAGCCCGCACGATGTCGAACAGGCCAAAGCGGTGATCGAGGCTTTCGCCGACCCCGCCAATGCCGGCAAGGGCGTACTGAAAGTGAACGGCAAGATGACGGAACTCCTGCATCTCGAGGAAGCTCGCCGGACCGTCGCGATGGATGAGGCGATCCGGGCATTTGAAGGCGCCTGAGATCGCCCTAGATCCACAGATGGATCGACATCTGGAGGGTGTCACATGGCCTATATACTGATTCACAATCCAGGATGCGGCTCGTCGAAAAAGGGTCTCGAATTGCTGAAGGCAAACGGCGTCGAACCCGACATCCGCAAATACATGTCTGCAGCCGACCGCCTGACCCAAGACGAGTTGAAGGACATCGCGAAAAAGATGGGCGGCGTCAGCCCACGGGCCTTCCTGCGCGAGAAGGATGCGGTCGCCGCCGGCCTTGCCGAGACGGCTAGCGATGCGGCACTGTTCAAGGCGATGGCGGAGAACCCGAAACTGATCCAGCGGCCGATTGGCATCAATGGCCGGAAAGCCGTGCTCGGCAGACCGAACGAGCGCCTTCTGGATATCATCTGACGCGAAAACACAGCGAATCGATCAAATTTCACCGGTTTTCGACGCGCGGCATTAGTCACGCGGCGCGATAAGCGATGCATGATGATCGCGCTTCTCCTCTCCACTGCGGCCGTGTGCCTGCTGTTTGCTGCCTTCTGCATGTTCGGCCTGCCGTGGATGGTGATGGGCCCGCGCATGTTCGACCAGCTGGTCGAGCGGACCGACCACAAGGCGGCCATGGCCATGCTCGCCGCTGCGGCGATTGCGCTCGCCTGCGCCCCGGTCGCGTCTCCGGTCTTGATCTCTCCCTCCGCAGGCGTGCAGGTAGGGACGAGTTCATTCCCGGGCAGCGGCTGGCAGGCCTGACCAGCGCGCTGGCCCGTTTCAGGGGCCGGCATGTCAGAAATCCGCAAGTCAAATCCAGGTAATTTCTTCGAGGACTTCACGGTCGGCATGGAGCTTGTCCATGCCACGCCGCAAACCCTGACCGAAGGCGACATTGCGCTCTACCGGGCGCTGACCGGTAACCGTTTCGCGCAGTATTCTTCCCGCGAATTCGCCCTGCAGGCGGGCTATCCCGGCCTCGCGATCGATCCGGTGCACGCGTTCCATGTCGTGTTCGGCAAGTCGGTGCCGGACATCTCCCTCAATGCTGTGGCCAATCTCGGGTATGCCGACGGGCGATTCCGCCGCCCGGTCATGCCGGGCGACACGCTGAACACGGTTTCCCGGGTCATCGGCACGAAGGAAAACTCCAACAAGCGGACCGGCGTGGTCTGGGTGCGGACGACCGGGTTCAACCAGCGTGGCGAGGAAGTGATGTCCTTCGTGCGCTGGGTGATGGTCAACAAATGGGAACAGGATGCAGATGTTCCGGCAACATTGGTGCCGGACTTGCCGGACTTCGTGCCCGGCGCCGAACTGGAAGGCGCGCCATCGTTTGAAGGCTGGGACTTTGCCCTCGCAGGCTCGCCCTTCGGGTACGAGGATTATGCCATCGGCGAGAAGATCAGCCATGTCGACGGAATGACCGTCGAGGAGGCGGAGCACCAGATCGCGACGCGCCTCTACCAGAACACCGCCAAGGTGCATTTCGATGGGCACGGCCAGAAGTCGAGCCGGTTCGGCAAGCGCCTGATCTATGGCGGCGTGGTGATTTCGATTGCCCGGTCTCTTGCCTTCAACGGCCTCGCCAATGCCGGGCAGGTGCTCGCCATCAATGCCGGCAGCCATGTCAGCCCGCTGTTCGCCGGCGACACGATCTATGCGTGGAGCGAAGTGCTGGACAAGGTGGAGCTGTCCGGCCGGGCCGGCGCGCTGCGCCTGCGCCTCGTCGCCGTAAAGGACCAGGACCCCGGTGCATTTGCCTACAAGGACGAGGCCGGCAAATACGCCGACGGCGTGCTGCTGGACTTCGACTATTGGGCGGCGATTCCGAAACGCTGAATCGCCGGGGCGTCACCGGCTTTCATGCATCTGACGGCGGGGCTGCGGGCCGGTTTTCGGCCCATAGCAGGAGTGCGTCCAGTGCCGGACAAAGCTTCTCCCCCCACCCGGTCAGGCAATACTCCACTTTCGGCGGAACCTGGTGATGAACGATCCGGCGGACAATGCCGTCGGATTCCAGCTTCCGCAGTTGCTGGATCAGCATCTTTTGCGAGATCGCGGGGATCGCGCGTTCGAGGTCCGAGAAGCGCAATACGCCCCCGCCGAACAGGTGGAAGAGGATGGTCATCTTCCAGCGGCCCTCCAGAAATTGCAGGGCCTCCTCGACGCCATGCGCTGCGGTAACGGGCGTATAATCCGGGCGCGCACCTTGAAGTAAGTACCCTACTTTTTTGTCTGTACTTGTCATTCCGAATAGATAAGCCGACATGGGCTTCATCGCAAGGACAAACCGGTCCCTGACCCCTCAAGATGAAAGCTCAAGCCATGCCCCTGTATCTGCCACGCCCCATTGAACGCTACTTCGCCAGCGAGAAGGCAAACGAGACGGAAGTCCTGTCTGAGTGCTTTACCGCCGATGCCACGGTGATCGACGAGAACCTGAGCCATAAGGGAATTGAGGCCATCAAGGCCTGGCGGGCCGATGCCAAAAGCAAGTTTGACTATCAGGTCCTTCCGCAGGAGGTGACCGAACGCGATGGGCGGACAATCGTCTCTGCAAGGGTTGAAGGGAACTTTCCGGGCAGTCCGGTGATCCTCCACCATGCCTTCCAGCTTGCGGGGGACCGCATCGTCGCCCTGGAGATCCGCCCGTGAGCTTCGATCTGGAACTTGCCGGCCGCCGTGCATTGGTGACGGGTGGTACGAAGGGCGTGGGGCGCGCCGTGGTAGAGGCATTCAGGGCGCACGGCGTTCAGATTCTGACAACCGCACGCCATGCGCCGCCGTCGATGCCGGATGGTGTGCGATTTGTTGAGGCAGACATTTCGACCCTTGAAGGATGCGAGACCGTCGCCCGGACCGCCAGGGAAACGCTGGGCGGCGTGGACATCATCGTGCATGTCGCCGGGGGCTCGAGTGCGCCACCAGGCGGGTTTGCCGCTCTGGATGAGGATCAATGGCAAAGGGAGCTTAACCTGAACCTGTTCCCTGCCGTACGTCTCGACCGCGCCCTGCTGCCCGCGATGATCGCTCAAGGCAGGGGCGTCGTGATCCATGTCACGTCGATTCAGCGGACCATGCCTCTGCCGGAAGCGACCACAGCCTATGCCAGCGCAAAGGCGGCCTTGGCGACCTATAGCAAGAGCCTGTCAAAGGAGGTCGGTCCGTTGGGCATCCGCGTGATGCGCGTCTCGCCGGGCTGGATCAGGACCGAGGCGGCGGTTGCTCTCGTCAACAGGATCGCCAGTGAAAGCGGCACCGGCTATGCGGCTGCGGAACAGTCGTTGATGGCGTCTCTGGGCGGAATTCCGCTTGGCCGTCCTGCGGAGCCCGAGGAAATCGCCGATCTCGTGACCTTCCTTGCCTCCTCGCGGGCGAGTGCGATCACGGGCGCCGAATACGTCATTGACGGCGGGACGGTGCCAACAGTTTGACCTTGTGTTGCGCGGGCCCATTCCGGATTGCCGGGCCTGTGCCTATATGTCCGCGATGAGCGGATATGGCCCCTTCGACGGATTCACCCTGGTTGCCATGGCGCTCGCCGTGGTCCTCTCGGCAATTGTCAGCCTTCTCGGCACCTCGACGCGCAAGCGCAATATCATCCTCGGTGAGGCGCAGGCGGCAGATCTGGCGGAAATGACAGGGATTCGCGACCCGAAACGCCTGATGGAAGTGTTCGGCCCGCCGGACATGGGCCGGGTCTGGCGGCATGTGACACTGCTCGACGTGCGCAAGGCGCGCGCGCCGGAAGGCTGGCTGATGTCGAGCGACCTGGTCGACTATGCGTGCATCGTGGCTGCAGGCCTTGCCCTGTTCGTTTCGCACTGGCTGATGCCGGGTCTTCTGCTGGTCGCATTGGCGATCCAGGCGGGCGGGTGGATTGTCTCGACCCGGCTGCCCAAATAAGGCCACGGTGGGACGCTTCAACCGCAAGGCAAAACCGAATATGGATGACACATGAAGCTGTGGAAGATGAACGGCGCGGGCAACGCTTTTGCCATTTTCGATGCCCGCTCGACGCCGTTCGTGCCGAGCGCGGAGCAAGTGCGCCAGATCGCGGCGGACCTGCAGGCCGATCAGGTCATCGCGCTGGAGCGTGACGCGACCAAGGACGTGTTCATGCGCATCTGGAACAATGATGGCGGGGAGGTCTTCGCCTGTGGCAATGCCTCGCGCTGTGTCGGCCATCTCCTGCTTGAGGAGACCGGCAAGGACCGGGTCACGATCCAGACCGAAGCGGACATGCTGAAGGCCTTCCGCGCGGAAGACGGCCTGATCACCGTCGACATGGGCTCGCCCCTGATGGGCTGGGAGGATATTCCGCTCGCCGAAAAAATGGATGTGCGCGGGGTCGACGTGAAGATCGGCCCGATGGAGGCCCCGATCCTGTCGCGTCCGGCCGTCGTGTCGATGGGCAATCCCCACGCCGTGTTCTTCGTGGCCGATGTCGATGCCTATGACATTCCGGCCATCGGCCCGCTGGTCGAGTGGCATCCCTTGTTCCCGGAGGGCACCAATGTCGGATTTGCCCAGATCATTGACCGTGACACGGTCCGCTTGCGGGTCTGGGAACGGGCGGCCGGATTGACCAAGGCGTGCGGCACCGGCGCGTGCGCGGCCCTCGTCTGCGCAGCAAGGGCAAACCTGACCGGTCGCAAGGCGCGGATGATCATGGATGGCGGCGAATTGCTGGTCGACTGGCGCGAATCCGACGACCGGGTGTACATGACCGGGCCGGTCGAACTGGAATTCGAGACGAATATCTGAGCGGATCGCTTGATTCTGCAGCCCGCTGGCGCGATGTCGCCTGACACAACGCCATGACCGAGCCCGCAAGCCCTTCCCAACCGACCCTGATCACGCTGGGGTGCCGCCTCAACGCCTACGAGTCCGAGGTGATGCGCAGCCATGCGGCAGATGCCGGCCTCGGCGATGCGGTGATCGTCAATACTTGCGCGGTGACTGCCGAAGCCGTGCGCTCGGCGCGCCAGGCCATCCGCCGGGCGGCTAAGGATCATCCCGGCGCGCCGATCCTGGTGACGGGCTGCGCGGCGCAGATCGACCCGGACATGTTCGCGAAGATGCCGGAAGTGACCCGGGTGATCGGCAACCACGAGAAGATGAAGGCGGAGACCTGGCAGCCAATCGACCTGCTCGGCGGTGTCGAAAAGGTGCGCGTCAACGACATCATGTCGGTGCGCGAGACGGCGGCGCATCTGGTCGACGGGCTGGAGGGTCGGGCAAGGGCCTATGTTCAGGTGCAGAATGGCTGCGATCACCGCTGCACGTTCTGCATCATCCCGTTCGGGCGCGGACCGTCGCGCTCGGTGCCGGCCGGTGAAGTCGTGGCGCAAGTCGCCCGGCTGGCGGAGACCGGGCATCATGAAGTCGTTCTGACGGGCGTCGACCTGACGAGTTGGGGCGGCGACCTGCCGGGCGCGCCCTCGCTCGGAAACCTGGTGCAACGCATCCTGAAGCTGGTGCCGGGCCTGAAACAGTTGCGGATTTCGTCAATCGACGCGATCGAAATCGACGATGCCCTGTTCGAGACCCTCGGCGACCCGCGCCTTGCGCCGTTCATGCATCTTTCGCTGCAACATGGCGACGACCTGATCCTGAAGCGGATGAAACGCCGCCATTCGCGCGCCGAGGCCGTGGCGCTGGCTGAGAAGTTGCGCGCGCTGAGGCCGGACATAGCCCTCGGGGCCGACCTGATTGCCGGGTTTCCGACGGAGACCGGCGCGCATTTCGAGAATTCGATGAAACTGGTGGAAGATTGCGGCATCGCCTTCCTGCATGCGTTTCCGTACAGCCCGCGGCCCGGAACGCCGGCCGCCCGGATGCCGCAGGTCGAGAAAGCTGTCGTCAAGGAACGCGCCGCGCGGCTCAGGGATGCCGGGGACCGGGCGCTTGTCCGGCATTTCGGGAAGCATGTTGGCCAGATACGGGAAGCGCTGATCGAGCGCGAGACCGCCGCCCGCCTGCCGGACTTCACGCCGCTCAAACTGTCCGGCGATCCGGGATGTGCTGGACGCCCCGTGCGGGCCCATATAACCGGGCATGACGGCAAGCAGCTGCTCGGAGACGTGGTGGAATGATCCTTTGGTTCGGAAAAAAGCAGAAGTCGGAGGAGATGAAGGCCGCCGGCGCCGCGATGCCGACACCAGAGCTGTCTGCTGACGAACTGGCGGCCAAAGAGGCCGAATCTGCGCGAATTGCAGCCGAAAAGGCCGAAATCGAGCGCGTTGTCGCCGAAGCCAACAAGGCCTGGGAAGAGCGTCAGGCGCGCGAAGCGGTCGAAGCCGCCGCTGAATCGGCAAGGCTCGAGGAAGAAGCCCGGAAGGCGGACGCGGCGGCGGCGAGCGCCAGCGCCGAAGAGGCGGCCCGGCTTGCCGCCGAGGCCGAAA
>JBGSKI010000155.1:0-3357 GCA_041741315.1 Hyphomonas sp.
GCCGCCGCCGGCGCGACGCTCGTGATCACCGACATCGACGCCGCCGCGCTGGCCAGTGTGTCGGAGCGGACCGGCGCGCAGATCGTCGCCCCGGACGCCATCTATGATGTCGAGGCCGACATCTTCTCGCCCAATGCGCTCGGCGCGATCGTGAATGAAAAGACCCTGCCCCGGTTCCGCGTCAAGGCGATTGCCGGCGGGGCCAATAACCAACTGGTCGTTCCGGAAATGGGCGAGTTGCTGCGCCGCAAGGGCATCCTCTACGCGCCGGATTATGTCATCAATGGCGGCGGCATCATCAATGTCGCGGCAGAGATTTCCGGCTCGTATTCGCGCGACTGGGTGGAGTCCAAACTGGTGCAACTGGTCGGGACGCTAGGCGCGGTGCTGGACGAGGCCATCGCGACCGGGACGCCGTCGAACCAGGTGGCCGACCGGATTGCCCGCGAACGGATCGCCGCCGCTAGGTAACACTCCGTAAGTCACCGGAACCCATAGGGGTGTATACTCGTTGTTCCATAGGGGATGTGTCTCCCCGGAACAGGAGTTATCCATGTCCGTCGTCGCCATGCTCCAGGGGTCCGAGCCCGCCGATCGCGCCGCCATCCAGGCCGCCTTGTCGGTCGCCCGGCGTCTCAACGTGCCCGTCCAGGGCCTGTGCGCCCTGCCCGACCCGAACGCCGCCATGCTGGTCATGTCGACCCCCGAAGCGGTCGGCCTGTCGGCCTCGACCGCGCGCGCCATCATGGACGCGCAGGAAAATGTGCTGAAAAATGCGCGGCAGACCTTCGAAGACGTGACCGGCACAGGGGCCCACGGCCTCGAGTGCCGGTTCGTCCATGAAGTCCAGATCGCCGAGCATGCCGGTGCAAACGCTGCAACGCTGGCGGACGCCATCGTCTTTCCGCACAGTGCCGCGAAAATGGCCGATCCGCTCAGCCTCGCCTTCGAATATGTCCTGATGGATGCGCGCCTTCCGGTCGTGATGGCGGGCACTGCGGACCCCGGAACCGGTCCGGTCGTGATCGCCTGGGACGGCTCGAACGGCGCCGCCCGCGCGGTCCGCTTCCACCTGCCGCTGATCCAGGCCTTCGGCGATGTCGTG
Source organism: Hyphomonas sp. (assembly GCA_041741315.1). Classification (GTDB taxonomy): domain Bacteria; phylum Pseudomonadota; class Alphaproteobacteria; order Caulobacterales; family Hyphomonadaceae; genus Hyphomonas. Next base: position 1,106 of record JBGSKI010000155.1, read on the forward strand.
ATCGCCCAGAGCCAGAAGGACCTGGGCAAGGACCAGCCGCGCAGCGCGGCGGACCCGGCTGCCCTCGAGGCCTGGCTGAAGGAACACGGCATCACCTCGCGCCGCGCCGATATCGAGGGCGAAGTCGCCAGTGGCCTCCTGTCGCTCGCCAGGGGATGCGACGCCTCGATGATCGTCGCCGGGGCCTATGGCCATTCCCGGATGGGCGAACGCCTGTTCGGCGGCACGACGCGCCGCCTGCTGGATGCCGGCACATCTCCCGCTCTCGCTCTGGCACGATAGGAATCAGGAATGGCACTCCACCGCATCACACTGCAACTTGCCCGCAATCCCGGAATCACCGGCGGAGACGCCCGGCAGGGATATTTCGTCATGGCGCCACTGACGGCGGACGGACACCTCGACGTCGCCGCCTGGCGCGAGCACAAGGCGGACTGCCGGGTCGTGCGGTTCTCCCCCGATCCGGATGACCGGGCCGATGGATTGCTGAAGCATCGCGGCAGCCACTGGTTCTTCCACTATGACGAGGAAGACGAGGGCGACGACGAAGCCGGCTTCCGGCTGGCCGATCACGTGTTCCGCGAGGGCGAGTATGTGACGGTGTCGCATCACGGCGACGAACCCCTGACTTACAAGGTCACCGACGTGTCGGCCGCTTGACGCTGCGGAACTCCCGGACCTCTGGACTTGCAGTGCCATAGGGCTCAAAATGCAAAAAAGTGCGCACACTCAGCGCAACGGGAGGACGTGATGAGAAAACTCGCAGTGGCCGCGATGGCCCTGATGGCGCTATCGGCGTGCGGCAGCAAGACGGAGAAGGCCCCGGCGGCGGATGCACCGGCCGGCGAAGCGGCAACCGGACAGACATCCGGCTACAATCCTGACCGCAACGCCTATTTCGGCGACCTGCACATCCATACCCGCAACAGTTTCGACGCCTATATCTTCAATGTGCGCCGGACGGCCGACGATGCCTACCGGTTCGCCAAGGGCGAGACCATCCAGCACCCGTCCGGTTTCGACATGACGATTGCCGGCGGGCCGCTCGATTTCTACACGGTCACCGATCACTCCGAATATCTCGGCATCCTGCCGGCGATGAACACGCCGGGCACCAAACTGTCCGAACTGCCGAGCGCCAAGGACATGTTCTCGGCCGAGCCGGAGAAAATCCAGGCGGCGTTCCAGGCGGTCGGGGCTTCCGTGCGGACGGGCAAGCCGATCGAGGAAATGTACGATACCGACATCATCAATTCCGTCTGGGCACAGAACATTGCCGCCGCCGAGAAGTATAACGAACCCGGCAAGTTCACGACCTTCGCGGCGTATGAGTATACGTCCGTGACCTCGCCGGACGAGAATGGCGGCTTTGGCGGCGGCAACCTGCACCGCAACGTGTTCTTCAAGGGAGCCGCCCCGGCCCGCGCCTTTTCGTCTCTCGACTCGACCAATCCGGAAGACCTGTGGGACTGGATGGATGGCCAGCGCGCCGAAGGACTGGAAGTGTTGTCGATTCCGCACAATTCGAATGTGTCGGACGGCCAGATGTTCCGCCTCGAGACCTATAATGGCGAACCGCTGGATGCGGCGTATGCGGAGCAGCGCATGCGCAACGAACCGCTGGTGGAAGTGACGCAGGTCAAAGGGACCAGCGAGACCCATCCGGACCTGTCGCCGAACGATGAATGGGCCAATTTCGAGATCTACGATCAGTTGCTCGGCTCGAATGTCGTATCGGCCACCAAGGGGTCGTATGTCCGCGAAGCCTATCGCAACGGCCTGAAACTTCAGGAGACGGAAGGCTTTGACCCGTTCCATTTCGGGCTTGTCGCGGCCTCGGACAGCCATGTCGCCGGCGGCGCCTATTCCGAGGCGGACTATTGGTCGAAGGTCGGCGTCATCGACGGCACGCCGGATCACCGCGGTTCGATCCCCTTCGGCGGCGCCAAGACCTGGGAAGACCAGCCCGAGGAAAATCTTGTCATGAACAGCGCGAAGAACTGGTTCTCGCGCTGGAGCGCCAGCGGCCTGACCGGCGTATGGGCGGAGGAAAACACCCGCGAAGCGATCTTCGACGCGTTCCGCCGCAAGGAGACGTTCGCCACGACCGGCCCGCGCATGAAAGTGCGATTCTTCGCCGGGTTCGGCTATACGCCGTCCATGCTCGACTCCGCCAACCTGTCGCATGCGGCCTACGAAGGCGGCGTGCCGATGGGCGGCGACCTGGTCGGGACCGGCGGCGCGCCGTCCTT
>JBGSKI010000156.1:0-3035 GCA_041741315.1 Hyphomonas sp.
GACCTGATCGTCGCCGCTGACCTGCAGCCGCCGAAGCCGGTGGTCGTGCGGTCCGCCCCGCGTCCGGCGACGTCGTCCAAGGTGACCGTGATCAATGGCGGGTCGTCGGCGGAAGTGTCTGCGCCGATTGCAGGACCCGGCAAGCCGGAGGGGTCCCGCTGATGTTGAAACTCAAGAATGCCCTTGTGGCCATGGGCCTCGTCCTGTGCGTCGCCTCACCCTGCAGTGCATGGACCCAGCGCACGGCGGAGGCCGGATCGCAAACTCTGGTTCTTGAGAAGGGACGCTCGGCCGTCGTCGAATCCGACATGCCCTTCTCGACGCTGGTCGTCGCCGATCCGGATGTCGCCGAGGCCATGGCGACCTCGAACAGGTCTTTCTTCCTGCGTGGCAAGGCCCCGGGATCGACCACGGTGCTGATCTATGGCGGAGACGGGAAGATCTCTGAACTGATCAATGTCGAGGTCGAAATCGGCCTCGATGAATTGCGCGCCGATCTCGCCAACTTGCTGCCGGGCGAGGACATTCAGGTCTACCCGGTGCATGATGGCGTATTCCTGGACGGCAGAATCACGACGGCGGCGGCGGTCGACATGGCGATGCAGGTTGCCGAGCGTTACGTGCCGGGCGGCGTTGCGAACGGCCTGTCGGTCGGACAAAGCCAGCAGGTGCTGCTGGAGGTACGCTTCCTCGAGGCAAGCCGCAGCGCGATCAAGGAAATCGGCCTTGGCAATGCCATCGATGCGAATGATTTCACCACCAGCACGAGTTCGAGCACGATCACCGGCCTTGCCGAGAAAACGGTCGCGCTGTTCAAATCGGTTGGCAACCAGAACATAGACATCCAGCTTCGCGCGCTCGAAGAGAAGGGCGTGATCCGCACGCTGGCGGAGCCGAATCTCGTCACCCTGTCGGGCGAGACGGCAAGCTTCCTCGCGGGCGGCGAGTTTCCGATTCCGGTCGGCAACAAGGATCGCGAGATCACCATCGAATTCAAGAAATTCGGCGTCAGCCTCGATTTCACCCCGACCGTGCTCGGCGACGGACTGGTGAACCTGCGGGTACGGCCGGAAGTGTCGCAGCTAGATCGCGCCAATGGTATCCGTACGGACAGTATCGAGATTCCGGGCATTTCGGTGCGCCGCGCTGATACGACGGTCGAATTGCGCGACGGGCAGGCGTTTGCAGTGGCGGGCCTTTTGCAGAACAATTACACCAATGATATCCGCCAGACTCCCTGGATCGGCAATGTGCCAGTGCTTGGCGCGCTGTTCGCGTCGAAGCGGTTCCAGCGCAATGAGAGCGAGTTGGTGATCATCGTCACACCGCATCTCGTGCAGCCGGCGCCGCACGCCGACATGCTGGCATCGCCGCTGGATGCGTTCGCGGAGCCGACGGAGGCGGAACTTTTCCTGCTCGGCAAGTCTTCGCCCCCGGCGTTGCAAAACTAGAGGCAGACCCAGACATGACATCCCGATCCATTGCGACAGTCCTTGCGCTCGCCCTCCTCACCGGGTGTTCCACGACCCTGCCTGAGGAAGGCTACCTCCTCGGCGACGCCAATGCCGCGAATATCCGCCTGCAGTCGGTGCGGGACGTGGACGTGCCGAATTCCGCCCTGGTGGACAATTCCTCCGGCACCCGCGCGGCCGAAGCCGTCCGGGCCCTGAATGAAGGCCGCCGGCAGGAGCTGCGCGTGGCCGAGAGCGACGCAGGAGAAGGTCTGTAATGCTGGCGGCCAAGATTCCTGTTGCGGAACCTGAACGCACGCTGGCGGCGATACCCTTCCTTGCGGCACTGGCGTCGCCGGACCGTGTTGCGCAATTGCAGCGCATCGCGACGAAGTTCGAGAATCTGGAAGGTGTTCCCGCCGATGAGATCGCCGCGCGTCATGGCGGTCAGTTGATCCTTCTGGAACAGGGATGCGCCGGGTGGGATCAGGCGCTGCTGAACCTCGCCGTCGACCAGCCGTCATCGGCGGTTATCGTGATTTCCGATCATATCCCGGCGCATATGTTCCGAGCCCTGATGAAGCTCAGTGCGTCTGATGTCTTGCCGAGCTCCGCAACGGTACAGGACATTTCCGATGCAGCGGCGGGTCTGGAGCGCGTGGCGGAGGTCGAAAAGTCTCACGCAAAGTCGATCTGCTGGGCCTTCAAGGGCGCGGTGGGTGGCGCGGGCGTCTCGACCATCGCCATTGAAGCCGCGTTCGAACTGGGGCGGATGGCGGGGCCGGGAAAGGTCTGCCTCGTCGACCTGAACCTCGCCGACGGGATGATCACATCCTTTCTCGAAACCGTCCCGAAGCTCGACCTTGGTGCGCTGTCCGCGGCACCTGAGCGGCTGGATGCGCGTCTGCTCGCGGCCTGGTGTTCGCAGCATGAACGCGACCTCACCATTCTTGCCGCACCGCGCAATGCCGACAATGATGCCCTCGCCACCGAAGCGGCAATCCTGCGCCTGCTCGATGTCACTTGCGGGGCCTTCGACTATGTCCTGCTCGACATGCCACGCCACATGATGCCATGGACCAAGTCCGTGATGTCGGCGGTTGATGAGGCGATCATCGTCAGCGAACTGACCGTCCCCAGCCTGCACGCGGCAGCCGACATGTGCCGCGATGTCGACCTGCTGCGCGGCGACCGCCCGCGGGCAAAGCTGGTTCTCAACCGGATGTTCCAAAAGAAGCGCCTGCGTTCCGAATTCGCGCTCGACAAGGCCGAGGCGGCGATTGAACGGAAGATCGATGCGACCGTCACATCGGACTGGGATGCGGCGCGCACGGCGGTCAATCTCGGCCGCCCGATTGCCGAAGTGAAACCCAGGAGCCCACTGGTTGCCGATGTCGGGACCCTCGTGCGGTCCTTCCTGCCACAGGGCGTTCCCGTGGCGGCACCCGTCCAGCAGAAAAGACGGAGACGCGGATGAGCCGTTTCGGATTTTCGGGCACGACCACTGCTCCGCCCGTGGCACCGGTCGCCGAAACACGCGCGCCGGTGCCCGTGCCGGCGGCGCGGTCGCGGGCAGAACCGCCG
>JBGSKI010000157.1:0-1948 GCA_041741315.1 Hyphomonas sp.
GCCGCCGCCAGCAACGGCACAGGCACGCCGTCCAGCAACCCGTCCGGCACGATCTCCGCCAGCGGCTCCAGCACGAACCGCCGCATCGACATGCGCGGATGCGGGATGGTCAGGTCAGGCGTCTCCATGTCGACGCCCTCCATCAGCAAGATGTCCACGTCGATCTCGCGTGGGCCCCACCGCTGGCGTACCTGCCGGCCAAGGTCGGCCTCGACCCGCTTGCAGGCATGCAGCAACTCAAACGGCGCCAGTTGCGTATCGATCTGCACACAGATGTTCAGGAAATCCGGTTGCTGCAACACGCCCCAGGCCCCGGTCCTGTAGACCCGCGACATCCGGCCTATCCTTATGCCATCCGTCCGCTCGAGCAGAACAAGCGCGCGGGCGAGGCAGGCTTCGCGATCGCCCAGATTGGTTCCAAGTTCGAGAAACGCCTCAGGCATCCCGGCTGCGCGTGACCACCACGCCGACATGATCGACAAAGTGCCGGATCGGGGCTGACGGCTTGCGCACCGTCACGGTCACCCGTTCCACAAGCGGCTGTTCGTCAAGCACGGCCTCGGCGATCTTCCCGGCAAAGGTTTCTATCAGGTTGAACACGGTTTCTGCCGACAGCCGCGCCGCCAGGTCGCACAGCGCGCCATAGTCCACCGTTTCGGCCATGCGGTCGGTGCGTCCGGCCTGCGGCTTCAGTTCGCAATCCATGTCTATGTAGAATTTCTGCCCCAGCGATTTCTCGGCCCTGTGTACGCCGTGAAACCCGTGCAGGCGGAGATTCGAAACAAACACTCTATCCGTCATGGAGCTCCATCAATCGCGATCAGCATTGTCAGCGCGTCCCGGTGCGCGGCAACATCGTGTACCCGCAGAATAGACGCCCCCCGGTGCCAGCTGTCCAGCCCCACGGCCAAGGTTCCGGCCAGACGGTCCTCGACGCTGCGTCCGGTCAGCCGTCCGATGAATGACTTGCGCGACACGCCGACCAGAACCGGGCACCCGGTTTCCGCCAACTCGCCGACATGTGCCAGCACGCTCAAATTCTGTTCCGGTGTCTTGTTGAACCCCACACCCGGGTCGAGCACCAGGTGGCGCTTCGGAATGCCATGCCGCGTCGCGATGTCGAAGGCGCGCGAAAAGAAATTCATCATGCCGGCACGCACATCGATGCCGGCGTCCAGACTGCCATGATTATAGGTGATCACGGCGAGACATCCGGTCTCGGCCACCGCCGCAGGCATGTCCGGATCGCGTGTCAGCCCCCAGACGTCATTGATCATCACCGCGCCGGCCGCCGCCGCACGGCGCGCCACGCCGGCCTTGTACGTATCGACGGAGATCGGCGCGTCCAGTTCGTAATGGACCCGCCGGATCGGGCCCTCGATGCGCCGCCATTCCTCCTCACCGTCAACCTCCGGCGCACCCGGCCGGGTCGATTCGCCGCCCACATCGATAATGTCTGCGCCCTGGGCGATCATTACCCGCGCATGCTCGATCGACTCTTCGACATTGCTGTGCGTTCCGCCATCCGAAAAGGAATCCGGCGTGACATTCAGGATGCCCATGATCAGTTTCGTGCGCGCCGTCAGGGCATCGATCAGCGCGTCGCGACGTTTTCGGCGGGTTGTGTTGTCCATTGTGTGGCACCTCGAATTTGCTTCACTGCGAATCTGCGCTGCCACACAATTCCGGGACCCTTGAATTGCCCCGCGCCACCCCTCGTGTAAAGCTTGAACTCGACAGCGCGCCGATCTGCAACAGATTCACTTGAACATGAGTTTGTGCAACCGCAGCATTGCGATCTCCTCTGGACGGATCGATGCGAACCGGTTTCATATTGGTTTGCGCTAACATTTGGAGGGGCGTGATGAGCAGAATCCGCATGGGCATGGTCGGCGGCGGCCCCGGCGCCTTCATCGGCGGCGTGCACCGCCTGGCGGCCGGCATGACC
>JBGSKI010000158.1:0-33784 GCA_041741315.1 Hyphomonas sp.
AGTCGAACGCTACTTCTGCAGGCTGAAGCACTTCAGGCGCGTCGCCACCAGGTTCGACAAGCTTGCGCGGAACTTCCTGGCAAGCGTCCTCCTTGCTTCAACACGCCTTTGGCTCAGAGATTATGAGTCCACAACCTAGCACCTGCTCATTCGCGAATAACGGAGACTGGTTCGCATTCGCCTGATGGGGTGGACGGCCCCTCCCACCGGCATCGCAATGTGCCATGTTGGTGCTGTCATACAGCCAACAAGCAGAGGAGCCGTCCGTTATGACCACTACCACAATCGGGATTGATATTGCCAAGTCTGTTTTCCAGCTTCACGGCGTCGATGAAGCGGGCACAGTCGTCCTGCGCAAGAAACTGCGCCGAAGCGCGGTGCTGGACGCGTTGCGAGACTTGGAGCCCTGCCTCGTCGGCATGGAGGCTTGCGCCACTGCGCATTACTGGGCCCGGGAGATATCTGCCCTCGGGCATCAGGTGAAGCTGATGCCGCCCGCCTATGTGAAGCCTTATGTCAAACGCAGCAAGAACGACATGGCGGATGCCGAGGCGATCTGCGAAGCCGTGACGCGTCCGACGATGCGGTTCGTGCCGGTCAAGAGCGCGGATCGCCAGGGCGTGCTGGTGCTTCACCGGACACGGGACCTCCTGATGCGCCAGCGGACCATGCTGCTCAATGCGGTCAGAGGCCATCTCGCCGAGTTCGGTATCATCGCGCCTCAGGGACCGGGCAGGGCCTTGGACCTGATCGCCCAGCTGCGTGAAGGTGGCCATGCCGAGCTTCCGGATATCGCCCGGACGGCGCTTCTCGGAATCGGCACGCAATTCGATTCTCTCGGGATGCAGATCCACGCTCTGGAACGCCGACTGCTGGCCTGGCATCGCCGGGATGAGACCAGCCTCAGGCTGGAGACCATCCCTGGTGTTGGCATCCTCACGGCAACCGCCCTGGCGGCCAGCGTGCCGGATCCTTCCGTGTTCCGGTCCGGCCGGCAGTTCGCCGCCTTCCTCAGTCTTACGCCGAAGCAGAACTCATCGGGCGGTAAGGACAAGCTCGGGCGCATCTCGAAAATGGGGGATGGTTACCTGCGCCGCCTGCTGGTCGTCGGCGCCACATCTGTCATCCGAAGAGCCGAGACCAACCCGTCTGCGACCGGTGCCTGAGTCAGATCGCTTCTGACAAGCAAGTCGAAACGGCTGACGACCATAGCGATGGCGAACAAGACCGCGAGGATCGCCCGGGCCGTTATGGCGCGCGGTGAAAGCTACCGGGCGCCAGCTATGGCATAAGAGATACGAACTGCGACGACGAGGCATTGTCGCTCCAGACTGTAAGGGCAGAATGTAAGTGATGATGATCAGTATAGGGCCGTTACCGGGAAACTCCGCGGTGCTGTCAGGATGCCGAGAGCCCGATCGACTGAAAGGAACCCGGAAGCGGACTTCATCAGGGCCAGCGGGCACATGCCGCGCAAACAGGCCGGACACATGACCGCATCCCTCAGATCAGCAATCACTCAAACTTTGCACTTGCAGAACCGGGGCCGTCCACACATGACAGTACCCGTCCAAGGGCGTGGACGCCTTCGGTCGCTGTTGATCAGGCTTTCGGGCGCAGGCCCGCGAGCACGCTGAAGGGATTGTTGGGCGCTTCGGTCTTCGGTTCCTGTGCACGTTGCGGCGCAGTTGCCCGTCCGGGAGCGCGTTTCATGCTGAGGCTGATCCGGTTGCGCGGGCCATCCACCTCCATTACCAGAACGCTGACTACTTGCCCGGTTTTGACCACCGTGTGCGGATCTTTCACGAAAGTGTCGGAAAGTTCGGATATGTGGACAAGCCCGTCCTGGTGGACGCCGATATCGACGAACGCGCCAAAGGCCGTAACGTTTGTCACGACACCTTCGAGGCGCATGCCGGCTTTCAAATCGGATACTTTATCGACACCTTCCCTGAATGTAGCCGTCCGGAATTCCGGGCGAGGGTCCCGGCCAGGTTTTTCAAGTTCGGCTATGATGTCCTTGATCGTCGGTAGACCGAACGTCTCATCGGCATAGTCCGCGGGGTTGAGCTTTGACAGGAACGTTTTGTCGCCGATGATCGACCCGACCTTGCGGCCTGTCTTGTGGGCGATGCGTTCCACCACGGAATAGGCCTCAGGATGCACGGCAGAGGCGTCGAGCGGATTCTTGCCATTCATGATGCGCAGAAAGCCAGCGGCCAGTTCGAATGCCTTCGGGCCAAACCGCGGAACCTTCTTGAGCTCCGTGCGCGACTTGAAGGGGCCATTCTTTTCCCGATAGGCGACGATATTCGCGGCGATCGCGGCGTTGAGGCCAGACACGCGCGCCAGCAGGGGGGCAGAGGCCGTGTTGACGTCCACGCCGACTGCGTTCACGCAATCCTCCACAACGCCATCCAGCGAATGGGCAAGCGCGGACTGGTCGACATCATGTTGGTACTGGCCGACACCGATGGCCTTCGGGTCGATCTTGACGAGTTCGGCCAACGGATCCTGCAGGCGGCGCGCGATGGAAACGGCACCGCGTATGCTTACATCCAGGTCCGGGAACTCCTTCGACGCCAGTTCAGACGCCGAGTAGACGGACGCTCCAGCCTCGGACACCATGATCCTGGTGAGGTTTAGGTCCGGAAGTTTGGCGCTGAGATCGGCGACCAGTTTCTCTGTTTCACGTCCTGCCGTGCCGTTACCTACGCTGACCAACTCGACCTTATGCCGTTTGCACAGCGTGGCCAGGGTTGTGAGCGCTCCGCTCCAGTCGCATTTGGGCTCGTGCGGATAGATGGTGGCCGTGTCGAGCAATTTGCCGGTTCCGTCGACGACCGCAACTTTGCAGCCGGTGCGGATGCCGGGGTCGACACCCATCACCACTTTCGGGCCGGCAGGTGCGGCCATCAGGAGGTCGTGCATGTTCCGTGAGAATACGTGGATGGCGTCCTTGTCTGCCGATTCCTTGAGGCGCCCGACAAGATCGCGGGAACTCGCCGGTTCCATCTTGCTCTTCCAGGCAGTTTCGGCGGTTTCGATCAGCCAGTCGTCAGCGGCACGACCTTTCTTGGCGATACCGAATTCCGACCGGATGGCCGTAATCGCGGGGTGCTCGCGCTCCGGCTCGACCGGTACCGCAAGCTTGACCCGCAGGACGCCTTCCTTTTGACCACGCAGAAGGGCGAGCGCCCGGTGGGACGGCATTTCATTGATCGGCTCGTCGAACTCGAAATAGTCAGAGAACTTGGCGCCCTTTTCTTCCTGGCCTTTGACAAGAGAAGAGCCGAGCTTGCCGCTGCTCCAGACTGTCTCCCGGACTTTGCCAACTAGGCGCGGTGTTTCTGCCATACGTTCCACGATAATCTCCCGGGCGCCATCTAGGGCGGCCTGCTGGTCGGAGACTCCCTTGCCGGCCGATATGAAGGACTTAGCCTCTGTGTCAGGCCGAAGGGCAGGATTGGCAAGCAGGCGATCGGCGAGCGGCTCCAGACCTGCTTCCTTCGCGATCGTCGCCTTGGTCCGGCGCTTCTGCTTGTAGGGCGCATAGATATCTTCCAGTGCGACCTTGGTTGGCGCGGCCATGATCTCGCGTTCGAGCTCAGCCGTTAGTTTTCCTTGTTCACTGATGGTGGCGAGGATTGAGTCCCGCCGCTTCGCCAGTTCGGTAAGATAGATCAGGCGATCCGCAAGCGTCCGCAACTGCACGTCATCTAACCCGCCCGTGCGTTCCTTACGATAACGGGCGATGAATGGGACGGTTGCGCCTTCTTCCAACAGTTCGATGGTCACAGCCACCTGCCTTTCAGCGACTCCCAACTCGCTGGCGATGATCCGGGCAATGGAAGGGGGCGTGAGGGAGGGCAGGAAACGAACGTTGCCGGACATGGATGAGGACGCCTCTTTGATGCAATTGGATAGGGATACCGTCGAACGGACAATCCATTCAATCGAACAGAATTCGTTCACGCTCCGTTTACGAGATAGGACCGGACTGCTGTTTGCGCGATGCGCAGACCCAAGGTGCGCGAATCCAACGAAGCAATGTTGGCCCTATAAGTGCTCGCGAAGTAAATGCTGCAGTGCAGCAAATAGAATCAATGTCGAATTCGTAGGCCCGTGTGGCTTCGGAAACTCGATTACTTCAAAAATCAAGCAGCGAGGAAAAATTGCAACACTACTGCAAAAAATTTCATCCTATAATTAAAAGTACAATATAAACAGGGCTAATATCCTGAAAATGTACGACATAATTGTGAGTTAAACACATCTTGCACCCCAAACGCCTAGATACCGCTAACATTTCTTTCTCGGGACATCTTGATAGCGCAAACATTAAGTGATGCACTGATCCTCGGAAAGCGGGATTCAGAACAATTCCAGCCGACCGGACAAAGCTTCAGTCTGCCGCCAATGACAGCGAGTCGGACGAATGGGAGGAATGAAAATGACCAAGAAATTCGACGCGTTGCGTTCACGCAGCGCAAAAACCACGACGTTTGCGGCCTTGCTTTGCAGCGCTTCGGCCGTCTCTATTCTGTCGGCAATGCCGGCGGTCGCCCAAGGTGCCGACGAAGACCCGGTTGCGGTTTCGTCTTCGGCTGACGGTCAACTCACCCAGGAGACCGTCATCGTTCAGGGCATCCGCGGCTCGCTTCAGCGCGCAATGGATATGAAGCGGGACGCCAACGGCGTTCTCGACGCCATCTCAGCAGAAGACATCGGCAAGTTCCCTGACACAAACCTTGCCGAGTCGCTGCAGCGGATCACCGGCGTGTCAATTGATCGTACCAACGGCGAAGGTTCGTCGGTTACGGTCCGCGGCTTCGGTCCGGGCTTCAACTTGGTCACTTTGAATGGCCGGACGATGCCAACGGCTGATGTGAGCGTCGTCGGCGAGCGTGGCAACTACAACGGTGGCGGCGGCCGTTCGTTCGACTTCTCGAATCTGGCATCTGAAGGTGTCAGCGCTCTTGAAGTGTACAAGTCGGGTCAGGCCACGCTGCCGACCGGCGGCATCGGCGCGACTGTAAACATCAAGACTCGCCGCCCGCTTGATAGCGGCGAAGTTGGCCTCTCGGGGACCGCGGGTGCCAAACTCAACATGGACAAGAGCGTATCCCGTGGGGATGATGTGACTCCGGAATATTCGGGCATCGTCAACTGGGTGGACCCAACCGAGCGGTTCGGTGTTGGTCTCTTCGCTTCCTACGCCAAACGCGATTCCGGTGCCGCATCGGCGCAAATCAATGACTGGATCGTGCGCCGTTCGGAAGGTGGTGTCATCAGCAGCAGCTATCTTCGCGGCGATGGCTCTACCGTGGTCACGAATTCGCCTGCAGACGGCCAGCTCTACGCGATCCCGCAGGATAGCCGCTATGACTTCGCGGATATCACTCGTGAGCGTTTGAACGGACAACTGGTGTTGCAGTTCCGTCCGACGGACGCTCTTTCGCTGACGGCCGACTACACCTTCGCCCAAAACGAGTCTTCTGAACTTCGGTCCGAGCAAACCAACTGGTTCGCGACACCGATGGATCAGATCATTTTCGACACCGGTGCTCCTGTGGCCACTGCGGTCTTCATGCAGGAATTCAACGGCGGCACGAAGGACATTGGCTTCGAGCAGACCAATCGCGCGACGAAAGACACGCTCGATTCCTTCGGCTTCAATGCTGAGTGGGAACTGTCGTCCAATGGCAAACTGGTTTTTGACGCGCATTCGTCGAAAGCAGAATCCGGCGGCAACAATCCGCTTGGCCATCTTGCCACGTTCACGGGCATCGGCGCTCCGGTCATCCTTCAGCACTCGGTAGACTTCCGTAACGGGTTCCCGATCCAGAGCTTTACGATCGACGATTCGTTCAGGGGTAACGACAACGGCGTCCTTGATGCTGGTGACGTGGCCACGCAGGTGTTCCGTTCGACCTCGACTGACATGGAACACCAGGTTGACGAATTCGACCTGCGCTATGCCTGGGAAAACGAAAACAGCAACTTCGTTGTCGGCGCAAACTATCGCGGCACCGAGATGACTGCTGTGACATCGAACACCCAGCAAGACCTTGGTAGCTGGGGTCTGGCATTCCCGGGCGACATCGAACAATATGCTCCGGGCCTGCTCGAACAATACTGCCTGTCGTGCCAGTTCAACGACGTTCCTGTCGGTCAGGCGGGTATTGCGTTCCGCGCAGACGCCGTCGACCTCTGGCGCCAATTGGCTCCGCTTTATGAGGCGAGGGACGCCAACAATGATGGTAACTCCGATCACCCGATCAACGTCACGCCGGGAAGCAATACTGTCGAAGAGAACATCATGTCGTTCTACGCAGCATTCGGCATGAAGGGTGAACTCGCCAGCCGGCCTGCTCGCATCAATGTTGGCCTCCGGTACGAAGACACCGAAGTGAGCTCATCTACGGTTCAGAATATTCCGCTGAGCATCCTTTGGACCGCAGACAACGACTTCCAGGTCCTGCCGGGTGCGACGAGTGAGAATGTTGCGGGAGAAGGTTCGTACGACCATCTCCTTCCGAATGTCGATTTCTCGATGGACCTCACCGACGACCTCGTCGCGCGTGCCTCCTACAGCAAGACAATCGGTCGCGCGGCATACACAAACCTTTACGCCAACCAGACGGCAGGTGCTCCGAACCGTCCGACAGTGCTCGGCGGTTCTCTGACCGGCAACGCAAACAACCCGAACCTCCTTCCGCTTGAGTCGGACAATTTCGATGTCTCGCTCGAATGGTACTATGGCGACTCGAACTATGTGTCGGTCGGGTACTTCCAGAAAGACACCCAGAACTTCATCGGCCAGGGTGTTGTCCAGCAAAACCTGTTCGGCCTCCGCGACCCGACTTCGGGCGCTTCGGGAACGCGCTCTGGTGATGCTCTGGATATCATCAGCGATCTGGGTATTGACCGGTCTGAAGCGAACCTCTTCACCTTGGTTGCGTTGATTGATGCGAACAATGGCGACGTCGCTGCGGCACGCGCCGAGTTTGAGTCAAACTTGGTAGCCGGTGTTCTTCCGCAGCCATACGTCGATAGCATTCTGGCCGCGTATGACGTGGTCGCTAATGCCAGTGACCCGCTGGCGTCATTTGCGGTTCAGCAACCGTTGAACGCTGACGATGCGTCAATCAATGGCTGGGAAATCGCTATCCAGCACTTCCTGGGCGAAACAGGCTTCGGCATTGCCGCGAATTACACGCTCGTCGATGGCGACGTCAATCTTGACCCTGCCGGGGACCCGAATGCGAACCAGTTCGCGCTCGTGGGGCTTTCCGACTCGGCGAACCTGACGCTCATCTACGAGAAGTATGGTCTCTCGGCGCGTCTTGCCTATAACTGGCGCGATACCTTCCTGAACGCGACCAATCAGGGCGGTGACAGGAGTGGCATCTATACCGAGGACTACAGCCAGATCGACCTCTCCGTCAGCTATGACATCATGGAAAACCTGACGGTCTCCTTTGAGGGCATCAACCTGACAGGTGAGGATCAGCGGCAGTATCACCGCGTTCCGGCGCAAGTCTACTACGCCTACGAACTCGAGCCACGTTACGCTCTCGGCCTACGCTACAAGTTCTAGTTCCGGATAGGCAATCGCCTGTTCAATACACTTCTGGAAAAGGCCGCTGTTCGCAGCGGCCTTTTTTGCCCCGGTTGAGTAAGGGGCATGTTTGTTCCATCATGTCTGTGAGCCGCATACTGCGGCGCCGGGTTCGGTCGCTTTGCGCCCGCCGCCCACAGCATTGAGCCCTGAAAGGCGAACCATGGCCAACATGGCACTACTGAATAATATCGACCATCCAAACCTGAAGGTGATCTCGAGCTATGGCGCCCAGTATGGCGACAGTGTAAATCAGACCTTGGTCTTTCCGACCGAGTTTTCTGACGTCCAGCGGGAATATCCGATATTCTTCCGCAAGGACGCCAAGGACGACCTCCAAGCCGTGGCAATACTCGGGTTCGAGCGCGCAGAGAACCTGTTCCTTGATGACGCGGGGTGGCACGCGCGGCACGTGCCGATATTTCACCAGAAGGGTCCATTTCTGATAGGATTTCAGGATCAGAAAATCGACGGTGACGTACGTCGTGAACCGGTGATTTATGTCGATCTCGATAACCCTCGAGTCAGCACAGCTGAAGGCCAGCCGATGTTTCTTCCGCAGGGAGGGAACACGCCCTATCTCGAGCATGTCAGCCGGGTCCTGCGCGCAATCAACATTGGCGCGGAGATGATCCGCCCCATGTTTGAAGCCTTCCAGGCAGCGGACCTGATCGAACCCATATCTCTGCAAATTCGACTCGACGAAAATACGACCTGCGAGGTTCCGGAACTCTTTACAATCAGCGAAGAAAAGCTCGCCCAGCTCGGCGGAGATACTCTGGAACAATTGCACCGGTCAGGATTCCTCCGGTTGGCATACCTCGCCGCCACCTCCCTCGCCAATGTGAACAGATTGATTGAACTGAAGAATGCCCGCCGCGCGTCGGCGATTCAACTGACTCTCTGAACTCGGCGCCCCACATGCTTCAGATCGAACGCAAAACGAAAATACTGGAAGGCGTGTCGCCGGATGCGATTCCATATGCGGATCTGTTGCGGAGCGACGAACCGGCCATACTTAAGGGTGTCGTGAAGGAATGGCCGCTCGTCCAGTCTGGGAAGGAGTCACCCGGTACTGCCATGCGTTACCTGTTGTCGTTTCACAACGGAAAGCCTGTCGTTACATATTCCTGTGAGCCGAATATCGGGGGGCGCTATTTCTACAATGACGAACTAACCGGTCTCAACTTCAAGGCAGGGCGTGCGCCGCTCGCAGATGTCCTGGAGCGGATTTCCAGCACCATCGGTGAGACACAGGCGCCGTCGCACTACATTGGCTCAACGGATCTGGATATCTATTTCCCGGGTTTGCGGGCAAAGAATGATCTTGTCCTGAACGATCCGATGTTCACGAACAATCCGCCAATCGTCAGTGCCTGGATCGGCAGCCGTACCATCGCCTCCGCGCACTATGATATGTCGAACAATATCGCTTGTTGCATGGTCGGACGGCGGCGCTTCACGCTCTTCCCGCCGGAGCAGGTAGCGAATCTCTACCCTGGGCCGTTGGAGCCGACGCCGGGTGGCCAGGTAGTAAGCATGGTGGATTTTCGCAATCCGGATTTCGACCGGTATCCGCGTTTCCGCAAGGCCCTTGACGCCGCGCAGGTCGCCGATCTCGAACCTGGAGACATCCTGTTCTATCCGGCCATGTGGTGGCACCACGTGGAAGCGCTCGACGATTTCAATATCATGATTAATTACTGGTGGAACACATCGCCAGCCTTCATGGACACGCCTCAGAACACGATGCTGCATGCCTTGCTGAGCCTGCGCGACCGTCCGGCACATGAAAAGCGCGCCTGGAAGGCGCTATTCGACTATTATGTCTTCGGTGACGGCAGCGTACCTGCGGCACACTTGCCTGCTCATGCGCAGGGCAATCTTGGTCCCATGGACGAAGTGAAGGCGCGGCGCCTGCGAGCGCTGTTGCTTCAGCGCTTGAATCGATAGAAATCTAGGAGAACCGCAAGAGATGGACAACAAGGTGAGGCGTATCGTCATTGCGGGCGGCGGGACGGCCGGCTGGATAGCTGCTGCAGCCCTGTCGCGCCTGCTGGGTCCGCTTCTCGACATTACCTTGATCGAGTCTGACGACATCGGGACTGTCGGTGTCGGCGAGGCGACCATTCCGACGCACCGGACTTTTCATCATCTGATCGGAATCGACGAACGCAAGTTCATGAAGGCGACCCAAGCCACTTTCAAGCTTGGCATTTCCTTCGAGAATTGGGGCCAGATAGGAGACCGCTACATTCACTCCTTCGGACAAATCGGGCGTCCGAACTGGATGGGAGATTTCCACCACATCTGGATGGCGGGGCAGGAGCAGGGCATCGGCGGATCGCTCGACGATTATTGCCTGGAGCTCAAGGCTGCAGATGCAGAGAAGTTTGCTACCGACGAGAAATCGAGGATCAGCTACGCCTACCACCTCGACGCGAGCCGCTACGCGCGTTTCCTTCGTAGTTTCGCCGAACCACTCGGCGTTGTCCGCAAGGAAGGCAAGATCATTGCTGTAAATCTCGACGGCGAGTCAGGATTCATTTCATCACTGACAATGGACAATGGCGACGTCGTGGAGGGCGATCTCTTTATCGACTGCACGGGGTTCCGCGGCGTGCTCATCGAAGGTGCTTTGCGGACCGGTTATGACGACTGGACCGAATGGTTGTTCACGGACAGTGCGCTTGCGGTGCAAACCCGATCGACCGGGCCCGCCATTCCTTACACCCGCTCAATTGCGCACGATGCCGGATGGCGTTGGCGCATTCCGCTGCAGCAGCGGGTCGGCAACGGCCTTGTCTACAGCAAGGAGTTCTTGGGCGATGATGAAGCACGCGGCCGCCTGCTGGAACTGATCGAAGGGGAAATGCTCACAGAGCCGCGGCTGATCCGCTACCAGACGGGGCGGCGGAAGATGACGTGGAACCGAAACTGTATTGCGCTTGGCCTTGCCAGCGGCTTTCTTGAGCCGCTCGAGTCGACGAGCATCCACTTGATTCAGAACACGATCTTTCGGTTGATAAAACTCTTTCCCTTTTCGGGCATCGAGGATGCTATCGTGCAGCGCTTCAACGACCAATGCACGGTCGAGGTCGAGCGCATCCGCGACTTTATTATCCTCCACTATAAGGCGACGAAGCGAAACGACAGCCCGTTCTGGGACCGGTGCCGTGAAATGGCTGTGCCAGATACCTTGACCCACCGGATGGAAATGTTCCGGCGCCACGCCCTGGCCTGGCAAGATGGGCAGGAACTGTTTCGCGTGGATTCATGGGTTCAGGTGATGATGGGGCAGGGTCTCATCCCTGAAGGCCATCACGCGCTGGGAAAACTCATGAACCCGGATCAGCTGCGCAGGGCATTGGACGGAATACGCGGCAACATCACCAGGACTGTTGCCGCGCTTCCATCTCATCAGGCATTCGTCGATCAGTATTGCCCGGCGATGGAATCCTGATCTGCCTGACTCAGTCTGCGGGCTTGAACGAGATTGTCCGCGATAGAGCAGTGCTTCCGCGTTCATCCGCCGGCTGACCGCCGCCGACAGTCAGGATGATATCTGAGCCATTGGCTGGTACGAACACGCCTGCATCATCGTAATATCCGAGTTGATCCGGAGCGATGGTCAGATTCACCTGACGGGATTCTCCCGGTGCAAGTTCGACCGCCTCGATCGCTACTAATTCGACTTTCGGCACGGACCGGTTTGGACGGGATTGTGGCTGCAGATAGGCCTGTACGATTTCCTTGCCGGCGCGCGCTCCGGAATTGGTCAGCGTAACGGACACGTTCAGGGGTTTAGTGGCATCGGGAGAGGCCTCGACCGACAAGTCGGAATATCCGAACGTCGTATAGCTGAGCCCATGTCCGAACCGGTAGAGCGGTTCGCCGGAATAGTATTTGTACGTACGATTATCCATGGAATAGTCGTTGAACGCGGGCAGGCCATCGAGCGATTTGTAGAATGTCACGGGAAGGCGACCCGACGGGCTGTACTCGCCCCAGAGCAGGTCGGCGATGGCGTTACCCGTATGCTCGCCGGGATAGAAGGCTTGCACGATCGCAGGCAGGTTTTCGGCCTCCCAGTTGAGGGCCATGGCGCTGCCGCTGAAGTTCACAAATATAACCGGTTTGCCGGTAGCCTGGAGCGCTTTGACCAGATCTTCCTGGACCAGGGGAAGCTTCAGGTTCGTGCGATCGCCGCCGGAAAAACCATCGATGTGGATGTCCATTTCCTCGCCTTCGAGGCTCGCATCGATCCCGCCGAAGAACAGGATGACATCCGAATTTACGGCAGCCTCCATTGCTTCTCCGCCAAGGTCACGCGAGGTATCTACCCATTTAAGGCGGGATTCCGGCTCGATCGAATTACGGTGCCAGTAGGTGTCACTTACAAAGTCGACGGACACCGCATACTTTTGCCCGGCTTTCATCTGATAGATGGTGTTGTCGGCGAGGCTGCCATTGATCGACGGCGTGGTCCAGCGGGTACCCTTGAACTGGTAGGCGCCATCCTTGGACGGAACGATATAGCCGGTCCAGTTGACGGAGAAGGTATCATTCAAAGTTCCATCGACCGGCGACGTTTTCCAATAGAAATCGATGGCCTCGTCCGTGCGCATGACCACCGGCTCGCCTTCCAGCTTCGGATTGTCGAAATAGTGGGCCGTGAGGCCCGGTTCGAGCGTGCCGTCCCCTGCATCGTGGAACAGGTTTTCGGCGCCAATCACTTCGAAGTTGGTATAGACGCCCTCGGCCAGCATTGATCCCGGGGTATAGGTGACGTTGTCCGCGCCAGCCTTGGCGATGATGCCGTCGAGGGCGGTCACGGGTTGGGTTGGAATGCCGTAATAATTGCCGACGAGGGTCAACCAGTTGTCGGCGTTGGGCCCGATGACAGCCACCTTGGTATCTGGCTTCAGCGGGAGGATACCGTCATTCTTCAGGAGCACGAGCGATTGCCGTGCCGCCTCTTCAGAAAGTGCGATGTGCGCATCACTTGCGACATTGGCAAACGGAATCGACGCATATGGCACTGTGGTCGGATCATCGAACAGGCCGAGGCGAAAGCGCGCTTCGAAAAGTCGGACGACCGCCACATCGACTTCTGCCTCGGTGACGAGACCTTGGGCAATCGCTTCCGGCAGCGCATCGAACTTGTTGCCCTCGCCGTCGCCGCAATTCACATCCGTGCCTGCCTTCAGCGCAGCAGCCGCTGCCTCCGCGCGTGTTTTCACGTACGCGTGGGAGGTCGGGTAATAGAAGTCGCCAATGGCGCCGCAATCCGACACCACATAGCCGTCGAACTTGAATTCCCCGCGCAGGAGCGTTTTTAACAACTTGTCGCTGCCGCAGGCCGGCTTGCCCTCGAAAGCGTTGTAGGCACACATGACCGACGCAACGTTCGTCTCGTCAAGCGCCATCTTGAAGGCGGAGACATAGGTCTCGCGCAGGTCCGCTTCCGAAACGGTATAGTCATCTGAGTGACGGGACGACTCAGGCCCGGAATGGACGGCGTAGTGTTTGATTGTGGCGACGGTCTTCAGGTATTTCTCGTCATCGCCCTGCAAGCCGTTGACGAAGTTGACCGCCATCCGGCCGGTCAGAAAGGGATCCTCGCCATAAGTCTCCTGTCCGCGGCCCCAGCGAGGGTCGCGGAATATGTTGATGTTCGGCGACCAGAAGGTCAGTCCGGTGTACATTTCCTGCACGCCGGCATGGTCGAAATAGTGGTGCTTCGCGCGGCCTTCATCGGAAATGACGGTCGCGACGCGGTGCATCAGGTCTTCGTCCCAGGTGGCCGCCATCCCGATCGCCTGAGGGAATACGGTTGCCTCTCCGGCGCGGGCGACGCCGTGCAGCGCTTCGTTCCACCAGTAATATGCAGGTACGCCCAACCTTTCGATGGCTGGCGTCTTGTCATACATCTGCGCCGATTTTTCCTCGAGCGTCATCCGGCTGACCAGGTCGACCGCGCGCGCGTGGGGGGAAAGGGAAGGGTCCTGAAACGGAAACTCGTACGCCTTCGCGGCGACGGCTGCGTCCAGCGTCCGCTCGGACGGGCTGGTCGTTTCAGTCGCGCAACCCGACAGGAGGCCAGCAGAAATGGCTCCTACCGCGCTGAACGTCTTCAGATTTCGGATAAAGCCCGACATATTCCTCTCCCATGTGGCCGCGGGTGATTCCCACGATCGTGTTTGCGCTAACATGGCATATTAGCGAAGGATGAGTGGGAGGCAAGGTCAACAAGGAATGGATGCACTCCGAATCTACCCGCTTTTCGGATCCCCAGAGCTTGAGAGCGGAACGACAGGTGTCTGGTACTGGAATGGTGCCGACCTGAGCGCAGTTGGGTTCATGACAGATGAGGAACATGCTCGCGTCAATCGGCTCGTGGATGCGAGCCGTCGGACGCAGATGGTGCAATATCTGACAGCGCGGCGGCACCTTTTGGCGATTGCTCTCGGCGTGGACGACGCAGCAGTTTCCATCTCTCACGACGTGGCAGGAGTGCCCTTTCTGCCCGAAAGACCGGATCTGCGCGTCAGCTTTTCGGCGTGCGGTGAACGGGGCGTGGTTGCTTTGCATGCGAACGCCGCAACCGGTGTCGATGTGGAGATCGTGCGCGATATCCAGTGGATGCCGATGCTATCCATGATCGCTACCCCGGAAGAACGTGAATGGATTCAGGAAACGGTGGCGCGGGAAAGCGATTTGCACCCGTTCCTCCGGCTGTGGACCTGCAAGGAGGCCGTGTTGAAAGCGGTCGGCACCGGCTTGCGGGGCGGGGCCATGCGCGCACGTATACCGCAGATGCTGCTCCAGGGGGAAACGCAGATCGGAATCGCCGCATTCGAAGAACAGACGTTTGACCTGTCGATCGACACGCCGGAACCTGACGTGATTGTTGCGCTTGCGAGCCGGCGCTAGCCCGCGTCGCGGACGGACACGCACATCGGATCCACTTCATACACACGCAGACCATCTCGCCAGAGACTGCCGCGGGCGACAACCAACAGATCGTCCGTGCGTGTTTCGATACGCAAGACTTCGATCACTGTGGTGACGGATTTCCTGTCCGGTGTGACCTGCCCGCGATAGCTCCATCTGATCGTCGCCGACGGCGCCAACGTCGCGATGTGCGGCCGACGCATGCCTTCCGTGAGACCCTTCATCCAGACAAGCCGGCACAGCAGTTGAGACAATGCATCCAGCCCGAGTGATCCGGGTTGTACTGGGTCCTGGAAGAAGTGCGCCTTGAAATACCACGCATGCGGATCGACATGCTGCAGGCCCCGGATCAATCCGAGCTTCGCCGCGCCGCCGTCCGGATCGAAAAAGTCGACCCGGTCCACCATTTTCAACATGCCGCTCGCAATTTCGACGTCCGGTACCTCGGTATGTCCTGCAGTGGGTGGCAAGTCGAGCGCCGCCGCAAAGTGAGGCTTTTCGCTCAGGCCCGCCTGACGGACCAGTGCGGCAGCCGGGAAAAAACCGAATTGGGTCTTGAGGTCCAGAAGTCGCCTTGACGACTGGTCCGAAACGGTAACGTCGAAGGAAACGAGTGTCATCGGTCCGACCCGGGAAACATTGATCAGTTCACTGCGGATATGCAGCGCGCCTGCCCGTGGCCCGATTTCATCGTGCAGGTAACCGTCGCCTTCGAGGTTGCGGAAGCGCAAGCCGCCTGCAGTGGCAAACCCGCAATGGCTGGCCAACCATCCACAGGGTTGAAGCGCAATTTCGGAGAGCACGGCGAAAGGCATCTGCCCATTGGCGTTGTCTCGGAAGTACCACGCATCCGGCTCAATAACATATTCTGCCATGACGACTGCTCCGGACGGGGCATCGCCCGGTCGCGTACTGACCGACGTAACCCTTGAGACAAAATGGTAGGGTGTCTGAGGAAGCCGGGGCACGAAGCTTTCCCTGTCAAACCGCGCATACATCGCACCAAAGGCGGCCGACGGCGCGCCATTCGCGCAATCCAGAAGCGCGGCGTGGTCGCCCCGGCTTTCCTTTTGCGGCCCAATCCGGAGGGGATGGGCGTCGATCCGGGCAGCGGGCCAGTCGCGCCGAAGGCGGATGCCGAAGCGGGGGCAGTGGAACACCTTGTGGCCATCGCACAGTGCCAGCAGGGACGCGTAGATTTCCGGCGTATCACCGTCTGCGACTTCATCGATGAAGACTTCATAGGTGATTTCGTGGTCCTGATCGGGCGTGACCTGTCCGCGGCATACAAATTTTGCGGTGTGTGACGGGATTGGCTCAAAGACAAATCCGTCCCGCTCGATCGTCATGCCCGCAGCGGCGGCGTAGAATTCAAGCGCCTGCACGGCCGCCTCCGCCATCAGCGTACCGGGCATACAGGGGTCTTCATGGAAATGTCCCTGGTAGAACCAGGCATCGCGCGAAGTGAACGCCCGCGCCTTGAGGTATCCCCGTTTCCAGGGGCCGCCCGTCACATCGAATTCAGTGACCTCATCGAACAATGCGAGATTGCCATCCGGCAACCGTGGTGGGCGGGAATGCGCGGCGCAAGCCTCAAATCCTTCGCCGAAACATTCGAACGCCTTACCCCGTCGGAAGGCGTCGATCCGGCGCGCGTCGAATGCGCGATGTCGCGACGCCCGCTCCGCCTTGAAAGGCGATGGCGTTGCGGTTGGTGGCGGATCCTTTTCCGCGTCCCAGATCACGCCTTTGCCGGACTTGAGTTCCGTGTCGCTGAAAAATCCGGCTTGACCATTTCTCACCGAAAAGGCGAGGCGGCCGTTCGACCGGCAGTCATACTGGAAGAAGAACATGCGCACACCGCTGAGTTCCGCATGCCCCGTAATCTCGATCTGGAAACGCAGCTGCTCGTCGTCACGCGGCAGGCCGCCTTCGTGGAATGTGATCTCGCAACCGAGCAGGCGATAAACACGCTCGTCCTTGTTCCTCAGGTCTGCGCCCATCCAGCCGATCAGCGTGAGATCGGCTTGTCCGCATTCGATCAAAGGGCCCGGCCGGATGCGGTCGTCGTGCACGAAAGCGGAATGTTTTGAGAGATCCGTCTCTGTCCAGATGACGCCTTTTGAATCGATCGTTGCGGGACTATCGATCCCGGTGATGCGATCGACCAGCAACATGGGAGGTGCGGGCAGGCGGACCTGCCGCCGGTAGGTGTCTTGAGCCCGGAAATCAGCCCCGAAGAAGTCACTCATTTTGCCGCGTGCGGATCGTTCAATCTCGGCGCGGTCCCACTTGGGTCCGGTGGGCTGCCGCTGGCGGAGCGGCAGCGTCCCAATGACCACTTTTTCGGGCGGGCTTGGCGGCCCCGCGCAAGGGGCTAGTGGAAAAGGAATGGTGGCGTTCAACGGTGTGGTGCGATGGGTTGGCCCATAGCTGGGAGGCGCAAGACGAGGAGCCTGAGAGAGAACCAATCCTGCTGCCACCCTTCTTGCAGGAAGAGCTGGGGGGCGGTGGGGTACTGGCCTCGTGATGTTCCACTCGACTGGCGGAGGCGCAGTATTGCTCCTTGCTGCCTCGAGGGCTGCCAGAACGGGAGAAGGGTCGATGGCGCGCCCGTCAGCAAACAGGAGCGCGGCAACCTCGGTGACCTGTGCAAGATCCGAGGTTTCGATCCGGTCCATAGCGATTGTCTTGTGGGGTTTTCCTTTCAGGACACTCGAAATGCTCGCCGTTAGTGTATCCCGGGGGCCGAGTTCCACGAAGGTTCGCACACCGTCTTTCCAAGCCTGTTCGACTGTGGGCCGGAAGTCCACGGTGTCGACGGCCTGCCGTGTCAGCATGTCCGCCACAAGTTCCGAGCTCGGATGATAAGACGCATGAATCGCATTGGCATACAGACGTACGCTCGATCCGGTGTGAACCTTTCGGGTGTGAAGCCGACGCCAGGTTTCCTCGAACGGCTTCATCGCCTTGGCGTGGACGATGAGGTGCTGGTGCATCTTCACGCCCACGGCAGCGCCGAGATTGCGGCACACCTCCCGGCAAGCATCGGCTGGCCCTCCGATCATGCAATCATGGTCCGTGTAGATGATGGTGATCTCTACGTCCGGATGGGCTGCTATCGCGCGCCTGACTTGTTCCACAGGGGCCTGCACGCGCCAGTTCGTCCAATCGGGCGGCACGTTCGGCCCCCATGCCGCCTGTGCGGTTTCGAACGCGCCGCCAAGGTGCCGCTCGTACATGGCTGCGGCGGATATTTCATCGAGCAGGGTGCCAGGGTCCTGCCAATAACCGAACGCGAACAGCGCGTTCGACTCGCCTAGCGACAAGCCGAGTGACGCGTCCGGCTTCACCTTCAAGACATCAAGCAGCAAGGTTGCGTGCGCCTGGCTGACGAGCGTGCCCGCACATAATTGTTCGAATTCGGAGAGTTCCGAGCGGGCCAGAAGTGGCGTCAGGTCCTGTGCATGCGACAAGCGTGACAGGGATGCGCCGATTTGTGGAAAGGCCATGAACAAACGTCGCGCCATGCGCGGATAGACCGCTGCAGACCCGGTGAAGGCAAACGCCAATTCGCCGTCCGGCTTTCCCTCGCCGTAATGAACGCCTGGCAAAGCAGGGGACGAGCCAGCTTCCAGTGCTGTTGCGGCTGCGTCGAGTTTCCCTTCAAGGTCTTGCCCGGAACTCGCGACGACAGCGATCCTGCATTTTCCCCGTCCGCCTGCAACCCCTTGGCGTATCGATTCCGCGAGGGATGCGCGGGAAGCACCGCTAGCGTAAAATAGGATAGGTGTCGGCCGCAGGGGATCCGGCTGAGGAATTGGTGATGCCCTTGTGAGGGTCACCGTACCGGCGCCATTCGTCAGTCCGGCTGGAGCCCGGTAGCGCCGTGGGGCGTTCTCGGGCTTGAGTGTCAGCACGCCGCCCTTGGGACTTAGCTCATGGCTGCGCGCGTGCGCGATCAGGTCGATAGCAATGTTTGCCAGTGCCGCAGCGTCCGGTGCCCGGCCGTATGTGTTCTCGACAAGAGTTGCTTCCGCAGGCCGCGCGCGAGACTGCCACTGGACATCGTCCAGCGTTCCGAAGACCTTGTCACCCGCTGCTTCGGCATCCTCGCGCCGCTTCAACACCAGCGCGGCCGCCATGTCACCGAATGGGCCCTGCACTCCGGACGCAGCGAGCGCCGCTGAACGAACCGACTCGGTTGCGAAATCCGCAGCGGCTACAATCGCAACCGATAGCCGCCCGGATTGCAACTCATCCCGCGCGATGTCCAGTGCCGCCAAAGCATTCGCTGGGCCGGCCGATATGGAATAGCCGAAGCCACGAAAATCGCGTGCAAAGTTGACGCGATTTGCGGTCATGTTGGCCATCGCGCCAAGGACCATCGGCGCTTCCAGCGGCGGCGCCATGGCGTCGGCGCATGGCCCCGCGCCCTCTGTCAGTCTCTCGCGCATCAGCCATCGAACAGAGTCGGCGGCGCACGTCATCGCGGCAATAGTCCCTGACACATCTTCCGGCACTGGCGCGACCCCGCCCAGCGCTTCCGCGACGACGGCAAGCACTGCCAATTGTTTCGGCTCAGCGAGGCTGAGATCCTTGGGTGGCGTCCGGGCAAAGGCAATGTTCGCGCCGATCTGTGACATATCACCTGTCTTTGCGACGGGCGAGTTGGTCAGCCGACGGAATACCGCATCGGTCGAGCGATCCGGGCCCGCCATGATGGCGGCGCCACAAATGACAATATCGCTGAGGGTCTTGGACCGTGCCGTCTTGCGCGGCGAGCGGCTTGCGGATGGCTCGTGCTGCTCGAGGATCATGTGCGCATTGTTGCCACCGAAGCCGAAATTGCTGATCGCCGCGCGGCGAGGCGCCGGTCCTCGGGACCAGGTCTCAGGCTTGTCAGGCACCCGGAAGGTACTGCCGGTCACCGCATCGATGAGTTCTCCGCTGACTGGCGTGGGCGGCAACAGTTCGCGCTTCATGGCACCGGTCAGCTTCAATAGGCTTGCCAGTCCGGCAACGGTGATCAGGTGGCCTGTATTCGCTTTCAGGGAGCCTATCGGCAACTCTTCGGCGCGTCCGTAAACGGACGCAGACGCCGTGACCTCCACACCATCGCCGACCGGCGTTCCCGTGGCATGGCATTCGAGATAGTTCACGGATTGGGGGTCGAGATCACCAGAAACCAACGCTCTGTTAATTGCGTCCGACTGGCCTTCGCCGGATGGTGCAAGCAATCCTTTCCGTCGCCCGTCATTCGCCAAGCCGATGGCACGAATGATGCCGTGCACGGTTTCCCCAGCCCCGACATCCGACAGGCGCTTCAGGACAACGGCGACGGCTCCCTCGGAAGGTACCAGGCCATCGGCATGGCGCGAAAACGGCCTGGACCTTCCGGTCGGGCTGAGGGCGTTGAGAGCATGGAAGCCGATGTGTAGGATCAGATTGTCGGCGGCATTGACGCCCGCGACCAGCGCGCAATCAATACTCCGGGATCCAAGCCGCCGGCACGCGAGGTCGAGCGCGTAGAGCGATGAGGCGCACGCAGCATCCAGCGCCAGGCAGGGGCCGGTCGCCTTCAGTGCCTCTGCGATGAGCCGCGCAGGCAGGGCGGAATTCTGAGCCCGCTCCGGCCTTTCAGGGGTTTCTCCACGCCAGACCTGCTCGGCAAACGCCGCCATCCCTGCGGTGGGATACGACAGGTTGGCAACGAATACGCCGATGGAGGAGGAGGCGGGTTTCGGCGTCCCGGCATCTCGCCATGCCTCCACCGCGGCGTGGAGCGGCCAGGCACATACAGGATCAAGGCCGGTCGCTTCAACGGATTTGATCCCGCAACGGGCCGGATCAAATCTATCGGAGAATCCGGTTACACGACCTGACACAAGCGGCCCGTGGTTTGCGCGTCTCGATGCGAGGCCAAGGCTGCTGGGAGACACGGGGCCATAGACGATGCGGCCGTCCATCACGATGTCCGTCAACTCGTCCGGTGTATGGGCGCCCGGCAGCATGCAGCCTTGGCCAACAATGGCGATCGGTTCGAATCCGGTCATTCGCCGGACCATTCGTCGCCAATGACATATCGCTCTGCCCCGGGCGAGCCGGAAAGCAGCAGGTCACAGAATATCCGGGCACCTTCCTCGCGCGCGATCAATCCAATGCCTCGCGCGTTAAAGAGTTTGGCGAGGGCCTCGTCCACCATGCCGCCATCCCATGGTCCCCAGCAGAAGGAACGTACACGGGTATCTGGCAGGTGCTGCCCGAGGCTGAGCGCTGCATTGTTCAACCATGCGTTCGCCGCCGCATAGTTCGCCTGCCCGGTATTTCCGAAAACGGCAGACGCCGACGAGAAAATGCCGATATGCTGCAGCGCATCGGTGTTGAGAGCGCGTAACACCGAGAGCAGCCCGTCGACCTTGGGTGAGAAGACGGTGTCAAAATCCGTTCGAGTCATTTTTTCGATGGTGCGGTCCGCAAGAACGCCGGCACCATGGACAAGGCCCGTGATGCGCGACACCACAGGTAGGGTCGCCGTGATTGCCGCACACACCGCATTGCTATCTGCCACATCGGCCTGAAGGTAAAACGCCTGCGCGCCAGTCAGTTCTATCGAGGACAGCGTCGCTGAAATCTCGGCGCTCGAGAGCAAGCCGCGCGCAAATCGATCGATCTCAATGGGCCGTGCCGGTACACCACGGTGTCCCGCCGACTGAGCCAGGGACGTTCGCAAGGTACGCATGTCAGTCGTGGCCGGTAACCATTCCGGCCATGGCGTAACCGGGGACCGGCCGAGCAAGAGGAACGTTCCTCCCTGGCGCCGGGCGAGTTCGATCACGCACGAGGCAGTCACGCCCCGCGCCCCGCCAGTGATCAACCAAATGCCATCGGGATTAGGAGGGCAGGTACCGCCGGGTGGAGACATAATTGCGCCTGCCTGATCTGCGTACACTCCATCCGCCTGCAGCCGAAGGTCGCAATCAATCGGGATTCCCATGGATACAATTTGCTCCGCGATACTGTCAGGGCTGACTTCTCGGTCCACGGAAAGTGCAAAGACTTTGCTGCCTGGTCGTTCCAGTCGGATTGTCCGCGCGAGGCCGTCCGCCCCGCCTGCAATCGAGAGGTCAGGGCTCGCGCCCCAGCCCAGAAGGAGGACGCTCGCGCCGCTGTCTATCGCCCCAAGCGCAGTGGTGAGTGTGCCGAATGACCGTTCCGACGGCGAACCTGCCGCCATCGGTTCGGTCAGGATGAAAGCATCCGTGCCGGCGTCCGGCAGGCCGATCAAAGCGTCTGCTCCGAAGTCACGCAGAGCTTTGCACAAAGACCGGGCCATCGACGGTTCGGCATCCGAAATCACGATGCGGCCCAATGCCGGTGCCGTCGAACCCGCCCTGTCAATGGCGACGCGTTCGCTCTTCCAGCGACGCACATGATTGGAATACGGACGGTGGTCCAGGGCAGGGACAACGGGACGGGGCGCCTCTGGGGGCGGGCCGCCCCCTAGGCAAAAAAATCGGCAATGGCCCGGATTGTGCGAAGCTCTGTCAACACTTCCGGATCGACCTCCGGTAGGCTCGGGTACTGTTCCCGCAAGGCAGACAGGATTTCGACCTGCTTGATCGAGTCGACGCCCAGTTCGCCTTCCAGGTCCATGTCGTCTTCCAGCATTTCGACCGGATACCCGGTCTTGTCCGCAATCAGAACCCGGACGATATCGGACGTGATCCCGCCCGCGCCATTGGCATGTGCCGGCGCAGAAACTGGCGGAATACTGACGCGCGCAGGTGCTGCGGAGGTCAAGGCCCGCGCATCGTCCACCATTGCGGCGATTGCGTTGATCGTCCGCAATTCCACGAGACGCTCCGGATCGATCTCCGGTAGTGCCGGCAAGGTTTCCCGCAAGGTCGACAGAATTTCGACCTGCTTGATGGAATCCACGCCAAGCTCGCCTTCGAGATCCATGTCGCCGTCCAGCATGTCCTCCGGATAGCCGGTCTTCTCGGCAATGATTTTGCGGACCAATCCAATCGCATCGACCGGAGCTGTCCTCCCGTTCATGGCAGGTGCTCCTGGCGCCGGCGCAGCGGGGGTGGCCTGAGGAATGCCTGCAGTCGCAGCTGCGACGGGTACCGTTGCGGCTTTTGGGCGCGGCACGGGGGCATTTGGCGCGACTTCCGAACGGTCATGTCCGTTCGTGTACAGAACAGGCGTGGCCGGTGACGCGGAACGAGCCGGTTCATGGGAAAGCATCTGCATCGGATGTGTTGGCAGAGGCGTGCCGGACAGAACATGGCCAATCGTGTTCAGAAAAGCGCTGTGCGCTGCCGATGTCATGCTCAGGAAATCCGCGTGGCGGCGGGAAACTTCCATCAGGATGCGCTCGGCCGGAGATTCTCCGGTGACTTGTTGGGTCTGAACAGGTGCAGGGACTTGGAACTTCGAGGACGGCGTATCGGTCATGGGAATATCCGGAAGGGTTGCGGATTGGCTGGGAGAGGTCTGCGAGACGGTGGGATTTCTGATGGATTCTGGCCTGGTTGTGGCTGGTTTCCGGGCTGCTGCAGGCATTACCGGTGCTGCACGGCCAGCCGCGCCATTGCCGGGGGGATACGGCTTCCCGACATTGGCACCGGATATCGGTACCGCGTGCTTCGATGGGGCCGGCTTCTCCGGTTCGGCGGGCATGTCCGCGAAGAGGCGGGCAAAATCGATATCGAACCCCAGCACGCTCAAGGCACCGAGGGTCGACAGGAATTGCGACACGCCGTTTGCGCGCTTGTTGTCGAGGGACAGGGCCGTGTGCGGTTTGTCTGCCAGCACATCGTTGACGAGGCCGGAGACGATCGAGCCGGGGCCGACCTCAACGAATACGCGCGCGCCGGCTTCGTACATCCCCTCGATCATTTCCCGGAAACGGACCGGTTTGGCGAGTTGTGCGGCAACCTCCTCCGCAATTGCCTTTCCGGGTATGTCATATTTGGCAGCGCTTGTGTTTGCATAAACGGGAATCGATGGCTTCTTGAGTTTCAGCTTTGACAATTCGACAGCGAACGGCGTGACCGCACCAGCGACGATGCTGGAATGGAAGGCCGTTGCGACCGGCAGCTTGCGCGCCTTGAGGCCCGTCGCGCCACATGCTTCCATCGCCCGCTCGACCACATCTACCGGACCGGAAAGGACGACCTGGCTCGGCCCATTATCATTCGCGAGCACGAGGTCCGGAGCAAACTTCGACAATACGCCGCTTACGGAAGACGCGCTGGCCTGTACCGCAAACATGCCGCCGGAGGTCGATTGGGCTGCTTGTGCCATCAATGCTCCGCGCGCCGCGGATGCCGTCAGCGCCGCTTTCGCATTCATCGCGCCGCCATAATGCAGCGCCATGATTTCCCCGAAACTGTGACCTGCACTCATGCTCGCCTTCAGGCCGGCCCGCTCCAGTAGCGCGAGGTGCGATAGGGCGACGACGGCAATTGCCGGCTGGGCATGCTGCATCGCAGTCAGCGCTTCTGTGCGGCCACCGAATTCCAACTGGTCGAAAGCAGCGGGCGGGAAGGCAAGCTTGTGCAGCTTCAGGCCTGCCGTGCGCGGATGTCCCGCTGCATCGTCCCAGGCCTGACGCGCGGCGGGGAACGCCATCGCAAGGTCGCTTCCCATGCCGATGTACTGACTGCCCTGACCAGAGAACATGAAGGCGAGCGGTCCCGGTTCCGGCTTCTCGAGCGAGACATGGCATCCGCCCTTCAGGGGGCGCTTGCCTATCTCTCCGGCAACGAGTTGCTGCACAAGGCTTTGCGCCTTGGCGCTCAGGTCCTCCGGCGTGTCGGCGACGATTGCCGCGCGTGCCGGTGCCTTGGGGTCAAAGGCCACGTGGGACGCCGATGCCC
The DNA here is from genome assembly GCA_041741315.1 of Hyphomonas sp. GTDB lineage: Bacteria > Pseudomonadota > Alphaproteobacteria > Caulobacterales > Hyphomonadaceae > Hyphomonas. The sequence continues at coordinate 24,472 of JBGSKI010000158.1, forward strand.
GGATGGCCAAATTTGCCTCTTCCACGCCGACCGTGAGCGATGACAGCACATCTGCCAGCGCCTTCGCATCCTTGGCCGATACCAGGAACAGTTCCGACGGCAGGCTGCGCCATGGCTGTACGGCGGTCTTGCCGGTATATTCCTCAAGCGCGACGTGGAAGTTGCTGCCGCCGAAGCCGAAAGAACTGACCGACGCCCGGCGGGGCCGTCCGGGCGCGGAGATCCATGGCCGCGGTTCGGTGTTAAGGTAGAAAGCATCGCTTTGCGCGATAGCATCCGCCGGTTCCTCGACCTTGATCGTGGGCGGCAAGACCTTGCGGCTGAGCGCGCTTGCCGCCTTGATCAGGCTCGCAGCGCCGGCTGCAGCCTTGGCGTGCCCCATCTGGGACTTGACCGAACCGAGCGCGCACCACGGCTCGCCCGATCCCTTACCGCCAAAGATCATGTGCAGGCCTTCGATCTCGGCCTTGTCACCTGCGCGGGTGCCCGTGCCATGCGCCTCGACCAGGTCGACCGTGGACGGATCGTACCCCGCTTGGTCATAGGCCCGTTTCAAGGCCCGCGCCTGGCCGGAGGGCAGGGGGCTGTAGATTGCCGTGCCTTTACCGTCGGACGCTCCGCCGATCGCCCGGATCAGGGCATGGATCGTGTTACCGTCGCGCTCGGCATCCGACAGGCGGCGCAGCGCGAGCATGCCGACGCCTTCGCCCAGGATGGTGCCGTCCGCCGTATTCGAAAAAGGCCGGCAATCTCCCGTCGGCGACAGGGCCGGCGTCTTCGAGAAGCACATGTACATCAGAATGTCGTTCAGCGCGTCGACACCGCCGGTCAGCACCGTATCGCTGTCGCCGGAACGCAATTCATGCATGGCGATCTGGAGGGCTGACAGACTGGATGCACAGGCAGCATCCGTCACGTAATTGCTGCCGCCAAGATCGAACCGGTTGGCGATGCGGCCGGCGATCACGTTGCCCAGCAAGCCCGGGAAGGTCGCTTCCTGCCATTCGACATAATGCGCTTCGATCTTGCCGGTGACGTCCTGCACGACGTCTTCCGTCAACCCGGCCTGCCGCATTGCATTGACCCAGGTCGGGCGCTGGAGGCGACCGGCCATGTGCGCGGTCAGTTCGGTTGCCGAGGCAACACCGAGGATGATGCTGGTGCGCGTCTTGTCGATCTTGCCGTCGGAATCCCGCGAAATATCGTCCAGCGTCATCTGTGCCGCGACAAGCGCCAGCAATTGCGCCGTATCCGTGCCCTGCATCGCCTTTGGCGGAATGCCGAACGCCATAGGGTCGAAGGCGACCGGATTGATGAACCCGCCCCGGCGGCCATAGGTGCGGTCGCGGGCGCGCGGATCGGCGTCGTAATAGTCGTCAACCAGCCAATGGCTGGCGGGCACGTCGGTGATCAGGTCGCGGCCTTCGAACAGGTCGCGCCAGAAGCCGGTCACGTCCCCGCGGCCCGGAAAGATCGCGCCCATGCCGACGATGGCTATCGGTTCGGCGTTCGCACGGGTCACCACGCGTCCTCCGTTTCGTGAAAGTTCTGGGGGGCGTAAGCGAAGGCGGTTGGTGGCACGTCCACGCCACTTGCCCGCAACTGGGCCGCCCGTGTCATACGCGCGGCGCCTTCCAGCAGGTTCCACGCAATCTGCCTGACGGTCCGGTTGCCAATGTCTTCCAGGAACGTGCCCGCTACCCACTCATTGAACGCACCCTGTGCCGGCCCGCACCAGATTTGGTAATCGGCCACACGTTTCGGGTCGCCTTCGCGGGCCCATTGGGCCCCCATGAACAGGTAGCGCCGCGCGACCAGCGCCAACCGCTTGTTTCCGTCGGCTTCCGCCCGTTCAGCGTCTTTCGGATTGGACGCCTGGATGAACGCGCGCGTGCTCGCCCAAGCCGCTTCGAAGCTCTCTCCGAGCACGTCCTCGACCCAGGCGCGGTCCTTCTGACCCAGTGTTTCGAAGGACGCGCCGGCCTTGTAGAAGGCGTGGAACTTCCTGGCCCGCATGGCGAACAGCGTGCCCCGTTTCAGGACCTGCACCTCGACCCCTTGTTCGAACATGTCCGCAGCGGGGGCCATGGCCACATCTGCCGGGCCAGCCTTGGCCAGCAATTCGCGAGCCGGAAGGGAGAGGCCGGATTCGACCGCGGCCTGGTTGATCGAGCCGGTGAGGACGTACGCCGCGCCCATCTGATATGCCGCCGCGACGCCATGCGGCGTGGCGATCCCGCCACCGAGGCCGATGCGGATGGTGTTCGCGTCAATTCCGGTGCGTGCCGCCACGCGGTCCCGGGCGTAGGTCAGAGACGAAAAGAGCGGCGCGGCCGCCCGGTTATCGGTGTGGCCGCCGCTGTCGGCTTCCGCCGTAATTTCTGCGGCGACCGGTACCTGAGCAGCAAGCTCCGCCTGCGCGACAGTTATCGCACCGGAGGCGACAAGCGCGGCGAGCATTTGCTGCGGAGCCGGGGCCATGAACTGTTCGGCGACCTCAGCCCGCGAGACCTTGGCGAATACATGATTGGCACGGACGATTTTGCCGTCAGCGGCCCGGCTGAGGCCGAGGGCGGTGAACCGCACGATGTCGGGCGACAGGCGCATGTAGGCGGATGCAGACACCCGCCGCACACCTTCCTTGAGGAACAGGTCTACGACGGCTGCCTCATGTCCGGGTTGCTGCGGCGAGTGAATGAGGTTGGCACCCCACGCGGTCCGGTCCGCGCCGAGACCCGCACGGATCTCTTTCAGGCCCGCCTCGATGACGCTGAGCGGCAGTCCGGCACTTCCATAGAAGCCGACACAACCCGCCTTGACAGCCGCGATCACCATCTGCGGGGTCGCGATGCCGCGCGCCATTTCACCGACCACATAATTGAACCGAGACCCGTGCGCGGCAGAGAAGGCACGGTCGCCGAGCCATTCCGGATAAAGCGGGGGCAGGCAAGCAGCCTCGATTGGCGCTTCGCTGATGGTTGCCAGAATTCTCGCGTTGTCAGACCGGGTGACGGTCGCCGGTGCGCGGGGATTCTCGATGATCGTGTTCAGCACGCTCATGATTGTGACATTTCTTGTCTCTCGGACCACAGGATTCTAAGTGGTCGCTACTTAAAATTAGACGAACGGAATACGCACCAAGTCCGAAAGCCCGCATTTCATATTGCTTATGCGTTACGCGGTCATCATCGCCAATGGCAAACGTGTAATGGCACTTCCAGATCGCGCAAATGGTGTTCCCCAAGCAGTGCGAATGAGTCGCCCTCCCACCGGAAGTAGATGCCCTCACTCCGTGGATTGCAAGCGTCCGATGCCGGGACGCGTCAGCGATGGCAGCACCGATTGGAACGCTGGTGAACTAGCGAGCGGTCAATGCCCCGTCGACGACGTGCTCTTGTCCGCTGATATAACTCGCGCGATCCGACGCCAGGAACACGATCAGGTCGGCGACTTCTTCTGGCCGGCCCGCGCGGCCCATCGGCGTGCCGTCTTTTGCAATGGCTTCGACATCCATCTGATTGGCACCGGAGTGGGACGTGAGCTGTGCCGCACGCTCGGCGTCCATGGTTTCCGTCATCCGGGTGATAGACTTCTGCCAGATCGGCGTATCGATGATGCCGGGGTGAACGGAATTGACCCGGATATTCCATCCCATCTGGCCGCATTCGACCGCCGCTGCCTTGGTGAACAACCGAACGCTGCCCTTGGACGCGCAATAGGCGCTGGCACCGGCTGCGCCGCGCAGGCCTGCGACCGATGAAATGTTGATGATCGACCCCCCGCCCGCCTGCATCCGCCGCATCGCTTCGCGCGTACCGAGGAAGACGCTGTCCACGTTCACTTCCATCTGGCGCTTCCAGTCGGCGAGCGAATAGTCGACGATGGCCCCGGCTATCGCAATGCCGGCATTGTTCACGAGGATCGACGGAACGCCGAACGCATGCTCAGCCGTGGCGAACACCGTCTCCCACAGCGCCTCGTCGGTCACGTCCTGCCTGAGCGTGGCAACCTTGCCGCCTGCCGCCTTGATCCGGTCCTCCGTGACCTTCAGGCCCTCGACGTCGACATCTGTAGCAAATACTGCAGCGCCCTCTCGGGCGAGTGCCTCGGCGGCTGCCCGTCCGATGCCGCTGCCAGCCCCTGTTACAATCGCTACGCGTCCGTCGACCAGTCCCATAGAATCCTCCACATGCTTTTCCTGGCCATCCTGTAGCAGATGCGCGGCTTGACGTAAGACTTGCTTTGGGGTTTACCCGCCGCTTCATGACGGGCTGGTGCGGTGCCGCCGTTGGAATCGTGGGTAACATGAGGTTATCCACCGGCCCGCGCTGACATTGAGGGACTACCATGTCACGTCGCCACAGCGCGAAGTACAAGATCGACCGTCGCGTCGGTGAAAACATCTGGGGCCGCCCCAAATCTCCTTTCAACAAGCGCGCTTACAAGCCGGGCCAGCACGGTCAGAACCGTCGCAACAAGGTCTCCGACTTCGGCATGCAGCTGATGGCGAAGCAGAAGCTGAAAGGCTACTACGGCGACATCACCGAAAAGCAGTTCGCGAAAATCTACGAAGAAGCGAGCCGGATGAAGGGCAACGCCGCAGAAAACCTGATCGGCCTGCTGGAATCGCGCCTCGATTCCATCGTTTACCGCGCAAAGTTCGTCCCGACGATCTTCGCGGCCCGCCAGTTCGTCAACCATGGTCATGTTACGATCAACGGCCGCCGCTGCAATATTGGTTCGGCCCGTGTGAAGCCGGGCGACGTCGTCCAGATTCGCGAGAAGTCGCGCAACATGGCGCTGGTGCTCGAAGCCCTGGGCAGCCCCGAGCGCGACATTCCCGACTATGTCGACGTTGACCCGAAGGGCATGACCGCGACCTTCACGCGCGTCCCGGGCCTCGCCGACGTGCCATATCCGGTCAAAATGGAACCGGCACAGGTGGTCGAGTTCTACTCCTCGTAGGATACCCCTTGTTCTTGTATTCCCCGAAAGGCCGCGCCAGTCTGGTGCGGCCTTTTTCCTTTGGAGCATTCCCCTGATGGCCATTCCGAGTATCGCCGAAACGCGCAAGCACCTGATCGCACCGCATGGGAAGGCCTTCGATCTCGGCGCACGGGATACCGGCGACACGACTCTCTTCGAAGACAAGTCGGAGGCCGAGACGAGCCTCAAGAAAGACGCCGCCGTCATCAATGAACTGAAGGATATGCTGTTCGCCGAGTGCAAGCGGTCCGTGCTGGTCGTGTTGCAGGGCATGGATACGTCGGGCAAATCCGGCACCATCAAGTCGGTGTTTGCCGACACGACACCGCTGGGCATGCAAGTGAAGGCGTTCAAGGCTCCGAGCGCCGAGGAACTCGCCCGCGACTATCTCTGGCGTGTCCACAATGCGGTTCCGCGCAAGGGACATATCGGCATATTCGACCGGTCACATTACGAGGACGTCCTGGTGGTCAAGGTAAAGGGTTTCGCGAGTCCTGAAGCCATCGAGGAGCGCTATTCGCAGATCAACAATTTCGAGAAACACCTGACAGAGAACGGTGTGACCATCGTCAAATGCATGCTCAATATTGGCTATGCCGAACAGGGCGTGCGTCTGAAAGAACGCCTCGAACAACCTCACAAGCTCTGGAAGTTCAATCCAGCCGATCTGGAAGACCGCAAGATCTGGCCGGAATACATGAGCGCCTACGAGACCGCGATCCACCGCTGCTCGACCCGCCATTCGCCCTGGTACATTATCCCGTCCGACAGCCGCACGCGCCGCAATGCACTGATCGCACGGCTGGTCCGTGGAGCGCTGGAAGATCTCAACCTGAAATGGCCAGCGCCCAAATTCAATCCGACCGATTTCCAGATCGGCTAGTTGCCGCGGAAGTCTGTCGACCCGCCACTGATCGACTTGTTGGCGTAGCGCTGCTCTGGACTACCCCAGATGCTGACGCTGCCGCCGCTGGACGTGTGGCTTTCGGCATCCGTGTCGGCATAAGCGCTCGCCGATCCGCCGCTGCTGGCGGAGGCCTCCACGCTATGGCACTTTACTTCGCGAAGGTTGGCGCTGCCGCCGGAATTGACCTTGACCTTGAGCTTGCCGCAGGTTCCGGATGCGTCAACCGATGCACCGCTGGAGACGTCGACAAACAGGGATTCCGTGTCGATCCCGGTTGCGTCGAGCGACGAGCCGGAGCTGGCTTCGATCTCGTCCAGTTTGGGGGCTGTCACGCGAATGGTGACGCGCACCTTGTCGCCCCAGCCGGTGGTTGCCTTGCGGGCGATGTACAGACGGTCGCCGTCCTGCCGGACCTTGAGATCGTCCGGGCCGCCCCGTTCGAAATCGGCCACCACGCTGTAGGCGGGCCCGGCCGTGTATTCGACCTGGACGCCGGCGGCGATGTCGAGTTCGTCAAAGCCGGTGAAGTCGTAGGTTTTCTGGGTTCCGGCGAGCGCGGCCGGGACGGCGAATGCAGCACACAGCGCGCCGATCTGAACGAACTTGATCATGAGAACTCCTCTGGATGGGGTGGGATCAGCTGCCGAAGTCGACGTCGCCGCCGCTCGATTTGCTGACATCGCGTTTGGCGGGTTCGCCGACAATATAGACATCGCCGCCGCTCGAGGCACGAGCATAGACCGACTCGCTTGCGCTTACGCTGACATCTGCGCCGCTGCTGGCCTGGACCGATGCCGACAGGCAGGCCAGTTGATTGGCTTCGACGTCGCCGCTCGAGGAGGCGTTGATCTCGATCGACTTGCACGACCCTTCGAGCGCAACGTCCGCGCTGGACGAAGCATCGACGTAATACTCTGCAGCGGCAGACGATCGGATGGTCACATCACCGCTCGAAGATGCAGAGACATTGACCCGGCTGATGCCGGAAACGGCGGCTTCGACATCGGCGCTGGATGAAACATCCACATCGAGCGCTGCTGCGAGAAAGTTCGTCGCGATGAGATCGCCGCTGGAGGACGCGCTCAGGTTGGCGCGATCTGCCGTTCCTGAAATCGTCAGCTTGCCGCTGGAAGATACCCTGCCGTCAAACTCGTCCGCGTTCAGGCCGGACGCATCAAGGGTCGCGGAGCTTGCCACTTTGGCAGCGTCGAGCACGGGCCCGGAGACCCTCACGGTATAGCTCGGCACCCGTTTGCCGTTCACCTTCACTACCCGGCCGCCATCCTTCATGCTGATCGACGTGCTCTTGAACCAGCCAGACCGGTCACGAACGCTGTTGCGCGACACGACCAGCGTCTTGCCCTCGAAATCGAGGTAAAGGTCGCTGAAATCGCCCTCGGTCTGTTCGACCGACATCGATGGCGCCCCGGACGGCGTGTAGATAACCTCTATGGCACCACGGGCTTCGATCGAATCGAAGGATTTTGCGTCGAAGCTGCGTGTCTCTGCCAGGGCGGGCAGGGCAGTGAGTGCGGCGATGGCGGCGAGTGCTGTTGCGGCTCTGATCATTGAGACCTCCTGTGCTTGGAAGTGTTCTAATTATCGAATACCGATAAGTCAATGACGTTTTTCGATATGGATTTGCGCCGGTTCAAATCCCTTTCAAATCAAGGCCCGGTCCTGTCGCGCACCAGACGCCGGAATGCCATGGGCGGCTGGCCGAACGCCCTGAGGAAAGACAGTCGCATGCGCTCCGTGTCACCGAAACCGGTCGTCCGGGCAATTTCCTCCATGGAATCGCTCCCCGATTCGACGCAGATCCGGGCTGCTTCCAGCCGGACCTGTTCCACGAAGCGCGCCGGCGTCAGGCCGGTTTCCGCCTTGAAGCAGCGCGCGAAATTCCGGTCGCTCATACCGGATTTCCCGGCGAGCGCCTCGATCGACAGGTCCTCTGCCAGATTCTCGCGCACCCATTCGAGCAATTCGGCAAACCGTCCGGTCTCCTGCCGTACATCCTGCATGACGGAGAACTGCGACTGCCCGCCGTGGCGGCGGTGATGAACGACCAGTTCGCGCGCTGCGCGGCGGGAGACGTCGTCGCCGAGATCGTCGGCCACCAGCGCCAGCGACAGGTCGATTCCGGCCGTGATGCCGGCCGAGGACCAGATATTGCCGTCGCGGACGTAAATCCGGTCCGGCTCGACCTGCACGTTGGGATAGCGTTGCGCCAGCGACTGGCTGCGCCGCCAATGGGTGGTCGCGCGCCGTCCGTCGAGCAGGCCAGCTTCCGCCAGCAGGAAGGCACCGGAACAGACCGAGCAGGTTCTCCGGGCGCCAGCAGACTGGTCGCGGATGAAACCGAGCAGACCGGTGTCAGCTACGGCTTCCCGCGTGCCTTCGCCTCCGGGCACGATCAGCGTGTCCGTGTGCACTGCAGCGCTGAGGGGCAAGGACATCATCTCCACGCCGCTGGACGAGCGCACCGGGCCGCCCGGTTTGGACACGACCACCATCCGGTAAGGTACCGGCTGGACCATGCGGGCCGGCATTTCGAACACGCTGATCGGTCCGGCGGCATCGAGCAGCTGGAATCCCGGGAACAGGACCATGCAGATATTACGCGGCGCAGAATTGGCGGAAAACATGGGAACATTGTCCTTTCAGCCAATCGGGGAATACGCCATCAAGGGCACACACGCAAGGAGTCCGACATGAGCACCCCAACATTTACTACAGTTTTCGCCGTCTACCCGATGATGACGCATCTCGATTTCACCGGTCCGCACCAGGTCCTGTGCCGCCTTCCGGGAGCCCGGACGATCATCGCCAGCGAGGCCGGGGGGGACGTGGAAACGGAAGGTGGGCTGTATATCGGGCGGACGGTGAGGCTGGCGGATGTCGAGCAGTGTGACCTGCTGTGTGTGCCGGGAGGGACGGCGGCGACGGAGGTTGCGCTGAACGAGGTGTTCGTCGGTCATGTGCAGCGATTGGCTCAGGATGCGCGGTATGTGACGTCGGTTTGTACGGGGTCGTTGATCCTCGGCGCGGCCGGGCTGCTGCGCGGAAAGCGTGCGGCCTGCCACTGGGCATGGCGCGATCTGCTGCCGGTTTTTGGCGCGATTCCGGACGGTTCGCGTGTGGTGCGTGACGGAAACGTGCTGACGGGTGGCGGGGTTACGGCCGGGATCGACTTTGCCTTCACCATGGTGGCGGAAATTGCCGGCGAGGATTTCGCCAAGGCACTGCAGCTCGGTCTCGAATATGCCCCTGCACCGCCGTTCGAGTGCGGACGGCCGGACCTCGCCGAACCGGCGATCCTCGACATGGTCCGCGCCCGGACTGGCGGGGCAATGATGGACAAGCGGCGGGCCGAAGCCGAGACGGCGGCGGCGCGGATGCGGGCTCAGGCCGGGGTGGCGT
>JBGSKI010000159.1:0-5059 GCA_041741315.1 Hyphomonas sp.
GCCGGACCTGTGGGTGCAGGAAGCGCTGCAGGCCCGGACTGAGGCAGCGTGATGGCGCGGCCGGCGCGGACGCTGGAGGACTTCCAGATGGCGGCGGCGATCCGCGCCGCGGTGTTCATGGCCGAGCAGGACTGTCCGTATGAGGAAGAGTTCGACGGCAACGACCTGTGTGCGACGCATTTCCTGTTGTTTGACCAGGCGCGGCCCGTGGGCACCCTGCGCATCCGCTGGTTTGCGGCCTTTGCGAAACTGGAACGGATTGTGCTGCTGCCGTGCGAGCGCGGGCGGACGGGACTGCGCGTGTTGCTGGCCGAGGCGTTCGAACTTGTGTCGCGCAAGGGCTACCGGCGGATGCTGGGGCAGATTCAGGCGCGGTTATGGCCGGTCTGGTCGCGGACCTTCAAGTGCCGGTTGCTGGCCGGGCGCGCACCTTTTTGGTTCTCAGACTATGAATACCGGGAGATCGAAATTCCGATCCCGGCGCATCCTTCGGCCCTCTCGTTCGAAATGGACCCATATGTTGCCATCCGGCCGGAAGGCGCGTGGGACAGTCCCGGAGTGCTCGATCAGTCCGCAGACAGGTCGGCGCGCCCGGGACAGGCGGCGTAATCAAGGTATTTTTCCAACATCCATCTGGGGTGGCGGAAGAACCACGAAAAGCACCTTTAAGTAGTGCATCCAGCTTCATTACCCCGTTCCGGAGGTAATCAGGGCCAGTCACTTACCTTTGGGCAACTTTTGGCGTGCTAATTCAACGCGATAGACCGGCCGGGGGGATGAGGACTGTCGTGATTCTGTATCCACCACCGCAATTCGACCAGCAGAAGAACGAGATTCTGCAGCGCTACCAGATCCTGAATGGTGGCGAGATCTATTTTGCGGACCAGATTGCACGCACCGCAGCGCTGGTGTTTGGCGTGCCGATCGTTCTGGCAGCGCTGAACGAGCGCTACCGGGTATGGTACAGGTCGATCTGCGGGTTGCAGCGCGAGCATTTCGATGTCACGCAGGAATTCTGTTCGCATGCGAACCTTTCCGACACGGCCTTTGTGGTCGAGGATGTGCGCGAAGAGGAAATGTTCGCCAATGACCCGGCGGTCACCGGCGGGCCTGAAATCGTGTTCTTTGCCGGCGCGCCGCTGCGCGACCCGGACGGCAAGCGGTTCGGCACGCTGTGCCTGATCGACAGCAAGCCGCACACTTTGAATGCCGAACAGACCAAGGTGCTGGAGGGATTTGCCGAGATTGTCAGTCAGGACATCTGCGTGCGCAGCGCAGCCCGGTACGCCGTCCGTGACCTGATCGAAGCCGAGCATGACAAGTGCGACCTGTTCGACCAGGCGATGACCGACCCGCTGACCAAGGCGCTGAACCGGCGGGCCTTCTTCCGCTTTGCAGAACGGGAAGTCATGCGGTCTGCACGCTATGGCCACACGCTGTCGGCGCTGATGATCGATATCGACCATTTCAAGAAGGTCAACGATACGCACGGACATGCCGTCGGTGACGAGGTACTGACCGGGATGTCGAAGCTGATCCAGACAAGCATACGCGATGAGGATATTTTCGGACGCCTGGGCGGCGAGGAGTTCGCCATGGTGTTGCCGGAAACGCCGGCGGAGAATGCGGTTGTGCTGGCGAACCGGATCCGTGAACGGGTGAAGCAATTGCGTTTCGAGGGTAAGGACGGGCCGTTCGGCATTTCGATCAGTATCGGGGTCAGTGCGCCCACGGCGCGTGACCTCGATATCGTGGCAGCCCTCGAACGCGCGGATCATGCGCTCTACAAGGCAAAGCTGATGGGCCGGGACCGGGTGGAGTTGAACGCGCCGCCGCAGCCAGGATTTGATGGCGAGATCGTGTCCGCCATGCGCAAGTCGGCCGCCTGAGCAGGAAGCGCTTAGGTCTCGCGCGCCATCTCGCGTGAAACCTTGTCGGCAATCATGATGGTCGGAGTGTTGGTGTTCCCTGATGGGATCACCGGCATGATGGAGGCGTCGATGACGCGGAGCCCGGAAACCCCGATCACGCGGAGGTCCTTGTCGACCACGGCACCAGGATCGTCCGGCCGGCCCATGCGGGCGGTGCCGACAGGGTGGAAGATCGTGGTGCCGATGTCGCCGGCGGCGCGGGCGAGGGCCGCATCATCGTCGCCCACAGAGGGGCCGGGGAGAATTTCCTGCGGGTCGAAGGACGCGAGGGCCGGTTGGGCCATCAGGCGGCGGGTGACGCGGACGGCGTCTGCGGCGACCTTGCGGTCTTCGTCCGTAGACAGATAGTGCGGGGCAATCACTGGCGCGGCGTGCGGATCGGCTGAATGGATTCGCACCTCGCCGCGTGACGTGGGGCGGAGATTGCAGGCGCTGACGGTGATGGCGGGAAAGCGGTGCAGCGGATCGCCGAATTTGTCGAGCGAGAGGGGCTGGACGTGGAATTCGATATTGGCGCGGTCATGGCCGGGGCCGGAGCGGGTGAAGATGCCGAGTTGGGACGGTGCCATGGTGAGTGGCCCACGCCGGCGGATAGCATAGTCGAGCCCCATCAGGGCGCGCCGGGGCAGGGAATGGTAGGTTTCGTTGAGCGTGCGGGTATTGCTGACGCGGAAGATGGCACGCTGTTGCAAATGGTCCTGCAGGTTGCGGCCGATTCCAGGCCGGTCGAGATACGGCACGATGCCGGCGGCCTGTAGTGTGGCGGCGGGGCCGAGGCCGGAGCGTTGCAGGATCTGCACCGAGCCGATGGAACCGGCGCAGAGGATGATCTCCTTTCGGGCCCGCGCCGTGCGGCGCAGGCCATTCTTCAGGAATGCGATTCCGGTGGCGCAGCTGCCTTCGAAGGTAACGCGGTCGACGAGGCAGCCGGTCTCGATGCAGAGGTTGGCACGCTTGCGGGCAGGCCGAAGGAAGCCGCGCGCGGCGGACCAGCGGGTGCCGCGCTTCTGGTTGACATGGAAATAGCCGGCGCCTTCATTGTCGCCGGAATTGAAATCCTCCGTCCACGGCACATGCATCTGGGCGGCAGCGGTTCGGACGGCATCGAGAATGTCCCATCGCACGCGGGGAGCCTCGACGCGCCATTCGCCGCCGGTGCCGTGAATGTCGCTGCCGCCGAAAAAATGGTCTTCGATGCGGCGGAACACCGGCAGCACATCCTGCCAGGACCAGCCCGTCAGGCCGAGGCTCGCCCAGCGGTCATAGTCCGCCGCCTGCCCGCGCATCGAGATCATTGCGTTGATCGCGGAGGAGCCGCCGAGCACCTTGCCGCGCGGATAGGCGAGGCTGCGGCCGTTGAGGCCCGGCTCTGGTTCGGTGCGGAACATCCAGTCGCTGCGCGGATTGCCGATCGCGAACAGGTAACCGACGGGGATATTGTACCAGATCCAGCGGTCGTGGCCGCCGGCCTCCAGCAGCAGCACGCGGTGGCGGCCGGATTCCGACAGGCGGTTGGCGACCACGCACCCGGCCGAGCCGGCCCCGGCGACGATATAATCATACTCGCCATCGAGCGGGGTGGAGGACATGGCGCGGGAACCTTGCGGGACAGGCCGGGAGTTTAGCGCCAACGGACGCGTTGCGCCAAGGCGCTGTAATTGTTCAAGGTTCCGGAGAAAATGGTGCCCGGGGGCGGAATCGAACCACCGACACGCGGATTTTCAATCCGCTGCTCTACCCCTGAGCTACCCGGGCGGGCCTAGCGGGGAAGGGCGTTCTCTAAACAAGCCCGGACGGCTTGTCCATTGCGTTTTCAGTCATCCGCTGCATCGCCGCCGGAGGGGGCAGAGCCGGTCGAGTCGTCTTCCGCTTCGGTGGCGGAGCCGGGCACGACATAGCCGCCGGTCAGCCATTTCGACAGATCGACATCGGCGCAGCGCTTTGAGCAGAACGGCCGGTATTCGGCGGCGACCGGGTGCTTGTGGCACTGGGCGCATTTTGGTTTGCGTTTTTCGGAGGGCACGGGATGGCTCATCTGGGGTCAGGCGACCTCCGGCTTTGGAATATCGGCGGCAAGGATTTCGAACCGCGCCCCGTACTTTTCGGCCAGCGCGGCGCCGAGATCAAGGCCGGCGGCGTGCATGCCGGTGAGCCAGTCATGGGCAGCGGCCGGCAGGCGGAGGGTGGGCCGGTCCATGCTTTTCTGCTGCAGGGCCTTCTGCAGGGTGCGGATGCCGGCGAGGCAGGCGGTTTCGGGCAGCGGTGTTCCGGCGGAGGCTTCGAGGCGCTCGGCGAGCGGTGTTTCCCCCCAGGCGAGGGAGAGTTCCATCAGGCCGAAGGGCGAGGGCGGCTCGGCCTTGGCGGTACGCAGGCTGACCTCGCGCCAGGCGGACATGAACGTGTCGCGGACCTTGCGGCCCGACTCGCCATTGATCGGCGCGATACAGTCCATCACGACGAGGCCGCCGAGGCTGCGCAGGCTGCACTGCCGGGCGAGTTCCCTTGCTGCATCGCCATTGACCTGCAGGGCGCGGCTGGCGGCGCTGCCGCGGGCGGTGCGTCCGGATGTATCGACATCGACGGCGGTGAGGGCGGTGGTGCGTTCGATGGTGAGTGTGCCGCCACCCGGGATCTGCGCTTCCGTGGCGAGCAGGTCGTCGAAGATGTGCTGGATGGCGTCCATTCCGGGCGGCACGGGTTCGATCGTGGCGGTCCGGCCACCGGGCAGGTGGCCCCGCCAGTCTTCGAACCCGGCCCGGTGCAGGATGGCGTTGGTCGCGAGCACGCCGCGCGGCAGCTTGCCGCGTGTGGCTTCAGCCTCGACGCGGAAGCGGGCCATCTGGCCTTCGGTCAGGCCATGGCCGTCGGTGAGGCGGATGAAGGCGGCGTCCTTGCCGGGGCCAAGGTCGGCGAAGGCCCCCCGCAGGGAAGGCTCAAGCGACCGGACGCGGGCATCCCGGACATCGCCGAGGCGCAGGCGGCCGATCACCCGGTCGCTCCACCGCTCAAGCCACACGGCGACCGCCAGCCCGGCAGTGTCGAAGGCGACCGCTCGGGTTTCGCCGATGCCGTCTTCAAGCAGGATGCGGTGGACGGCCATGGCTCAGCCGATTTCGCGGATCAGGGCG
>JBGSKI010000160.1:0-3922 GCA_041741315.1 Hyphomonas sp.
GCTTCGGCGACGTCGACCCGGCGGGCCGGCACGGTGACGGTCGCACCTGCGGCGGCGAGGGCGCGCACCGCTTCGATGCCGATACCGGAATAACCGCCGGTGACGATGGCATTGTGGCCGGTCAGGTTGATGCCGGCGAGCACTTCGCTGGCGGTGGATTTTGCGTGGAATCCCGAACCGATCGGTGCCTGGTCGCTTGCCGCCATGAATTGTGTCTCCCGGATGCTGTTTGTTTCGCCTGAGTGTGCCTGCAGGTATGCGGGGCCGCAAGTACAGGTTAAGAATCCTTAAGCCAGCGGATGCGTGGACGCAGCGATGCCGTCTTCCCATATCATTGGAACAACAGGATTTTCGTGAAAGGTCATGACCATGAAACGGATCAGTTTGCTTGCTGGCGCCGCGCTTTGCCTTGCTGCGGCCCTGCCGGCGTCCGCCCAGTCCAACCAGGTCGAGAAGACCAAGGCCGAGATTGCCTATGAACAGGCAGAAACGAATTTTGCCGCAGCGCGGGACCTGCGCAAGTCGACCTCGGTCGATTGCGCGAAGGGCGATCCCAGCGCGTGCAACGTGCTGGGCGACCTCTACCGCAAGGGCCTCGGCGGCATGCAGGACTATGCCCTTGCCGCGAAGGCGTATGACAAGTCGTGCGATGCGAAGGACGGAAAGGGCTGTGCCTCGCTGGCCTACATGACGTCGCTCGGCCGGGGCTCGGAGGCCGACCAGCCGGAAGCCATGCGGCTGTACAAGGCTTCGTGCGATTATGGCGAGGTCAGCGGGTGTGCCGGATATGGCAACATGCTGTTCACCGGTTCGGGCGGCACCAAGAATGTCGCAGAAGGTACGAAAGTGCTGCAGGGTGCCTGCGACCGGCAATACCAGTGGGCCTGCGACCGGATGGATGCGCTCGGCGCCTACGATCCGCAATCCCGGGCGAGAGAGCGCCTGAAGGACCTGCGGGGAGGCTGAGCGCGCCCTAGGCGGCGGTTTCCGGAGCCATTGCAGGTTGCGCCGGTGCCGCCGGTTCGTTGAGGCTGGCCGGCAGGTTGGCGGTGATCGACAGGTCTGCAGTAAGGATCGCGCCGAGATCGACGCGCACACTGCGCGCCATCACGGTGCCGCCGACAACGGCGCCGGAACAGACTTCAAGGAATTCAGTGACAAGAACCGTGCCCGAGAGAGCGCCATGGGCCGTGACGGTGGGGGCCTGGACGCGGCCATCGACCTTGCCGCCCGGCTCGATCACCAGCGCGCCTTCGCAGACAATGTCGCCCTTGAGTTCGCCAGAAACGACAAGGCCGCCGGGAAAATTCATGACGCCGTCGATGCGGGTGCCGGCGAGGATGAGGTTGACGCCCTCCCCGCCGGGACGCGGGGTTCCAGCGCGTGGTCTTTCCGGATTGGCCATGACGGTTCCCCTCCCAGAGCGGGTGTTCTTCCGGGAACCTTAATGCAGGGATCGTGCCCCGGACAGGGACAAGCTTGATTTCATTTTGAAACAGGGGCCTCCTAGGGGCGGAGGATGACGCAGGATGGCGACTGGCACGTGGCGGGTTCGATCCGGGCTGATGGCGCTGCTTTGGCTGGCCGGATGCGGGGCGCCGGCGCCGGCAGACGGGCCAGCTGATGCGGTCTTCGCGCCGGGCGCCGAGGGCATCGACCTGTCGCATCATAATGGACCGGTCGACTGGGACCGGCTGGACGGCGCGGCGCTCGATTTCGTCTATCTCAAGGCCACCGAGGGGCGCGACTGGAAGGACCCGGATTTCCAGGACAACTGGACCGAGGCGACGGCGCGCGGCTGGAAAGCCGGTGCCTATCATTTCTACCTCCTGTGCAAGGACGGCGCGGCGCAGGCGGCGAACTTCATCCAGTCGGCCGAAGTGCGCGATGATGCCCTGCCGCCGGCGGTCGATCTCGAATATGCGCACAATTGTGACCCGACGCGGACGCATGACGAGACGCTGGACCAGATCTCGATCTTCCTCGATGCGCTGGAGACCGAGTACGGGCACAAGCCGGTGCTGTACACGACGCCGGATTTCCGGGCCGAGTGGCTGGGCGGACGGTTTGCCGGCTATCCGGTCTGGCTGCGCAGCCTGTCCGGCCCGCCGGAGGGCGGCGTGCTGATCTGGCAATACTCGATGCGCGGCCGGGTGCCGGGCATCGAGGGGGATGTGGATCTGAACCGGGTGGTGGGGAAGTAGGGTGGCGGCCCGCCGCGCGGCGGGCCTGGCCGGGGGCCTGAAGCATCGAACTGATTCCCAGAATCATCCCGATGCTTCAGGTTTATTTTCTGGTCGCGGCGTGTACCCGAAAACCGGGTCCACTTTTCGGCACGCCGCTTTAGTTGCGGGTCTTGTCGACGAGGCGGTCGTTCTTGGCCCAGTGCATCATGCCGCGCAGTTTCTCGCCGACTTCCTCGATCGAGTGATTGGCCATGCGCTGGCGCATTGCGTGGAAGCCCGGCGCGCCGGCCTGGTTCTCGAGCACCCAGTTGCGCGCGAACGTGCCGTTCTGGATATCCTCGAGGACGCGCTTCATTTCCTCCTTGGTCTTGCTGTTCACGATGCGCGGGCCGGTGACGTATTCTCCGTACTCGGCGGTGTTGGAGATCGAATAGTTCATGTTGGCGATGCCGCCTTCATAGATCAGGTCGACGATCAGCTTGGTCTCGTGCAGGCATTCGAAATAAGCCATTTCCGGGGCGTAGCCGGCCTCGACCAGGGTTTCGTAGCCGGCCTTGATGAGTTCCACGATGCCACCGCAGAGCACCGCCTGCTCGCCGAAGAGGTCGGTTTCGGTCTCTTCGCGGAAGCTGGTTTCGATGACGCCGGCGCGGGTGTTGCCGATGGCTTTCGAATAGGACAGGGCGACGGCCTGGGCGGTGCCGGTGGCGTCCTGGTGGATGGCGATCAGGCCGGGCAGGCCGAAGCCCATCTGGTATTGCGCGCGAAGCGTGTGGCCGGGGCCCTTGGGGGCCGACAGCGACACGTCAACGTCCGCCCGCGGACGGATCAGGTTGTAATGGATGTTGAAGCCGTGGCCGAACATGATGTGCTGGCCGGCGCGCAGGTGCGGCTCGATCTCGTTGGCGAACAGCACGGCCTGCTTCTCGTCGGGCACGAGGATCATCAGCACGTCGGCCCATTTGGCGGCTTCGGCAGGGGTGACGACGTCGAGCTTTTCGGCTTCGGCCTTCTTGCGGCTGGCGGAACCTTCCTGCAGGGCGACCTTGACCTGCTTGACGCCGCTGTCGCGCATGTTGAGCGCATGGGCATGGCCCTGGCTGCCATAACCGACGACGGCGACCTTCTTCTTCTGGATCAGCGAAAGGTCTGCATCTTGCTCGTAATAGATCTTCATGGGCTTCACAGGCTCCGGCATGGGTTGGGTTGTTTGTGGAAAGGCGGGGGTCGGATCAGTAGGAGGTACAATCCCAATCCGGGCTGACATCGGCAACGCCGATGATCATTTCGTTGAGCTTGGCCACGGCGCCGCTGGAGCGGATGTCGCGGGAGAACTGGCGGACGCCGTTCGACGTCAGCGCGGTGGTGATGATGTCGTGCGACTCGAGCAGCAGGACCCAGGTGTGCGACCCGTCCGGATTGGTGACGGCTTCGCGCCGCTCTGCATAGGCCGGAATGTCCGGCGAGGCGAGCTGCAGGAGGTCAAGCGAGACCTGGCTCGCCACCGTTCCCGGCAGCGGCGTGCGCAGGCGGCACTGCATGGCGCGGGCACCGGTGCTCATCTGCATCGGGACGGTCCGGGCGTCGAGCATCAGGCCGGCAGGAGATTCGGTCACGTCATAGACATAGGCGAGGCCGGCAGGTGAGGCGGTATCGACGATGCGGATCAAGGGTTCGGCGACCGGGCCGAACAGGGCGTCGGCCCGGCTGGCGAGCAGCGCAGCGCGGTCCACGTC
>JBGSKI010000161.1:0-4780 GCA_041741315.1 Hyphomonas sp.
CCTCGACGCGCAGCTGCAGGGTCTCGAGGCCTTTCAGCACGACCCAGGCGTTGAACGGCGAGGCGGCGGGGCCCATGTGGCGCAGCCAGGGGTCGTAGATCTCGGTCATCCGCTTGGTGTCGCAGAGCAGCGCGCCGGCCATGACGCGGCCCTGGCCGTCCATGTGCTTGGTGGCCGAATAGGCGACGACGTCGGCGCCGAGTTCCAGCGGCTTCTGCAAGACTGGTGTGGCGAACACATTGTCGACAACGAGCAGCGCGCCGGCCTGCTTGCAGAGGCGGGCAACGGCGGCGATGTCGACACCGTCGAGCAGGGGATTGGCGGGGCTCTCGATCAGCACGAGCTGGCAGCCCTTGCCGATCTCCCGTTCCCAGGCGTCCAGGTCTGCCCCGTCGACGAAGCAGGTCTCGATGCCGTATTTCGGCATCTGGTTGGCGATGATCCAGCGGCAGGAGCCGAACAGGGCCGTGGCGGCGACAACCCGGTCGCCGGATTTCAGCGGCGCGAGGATGGCCGACGAGATGGCCCCCATGCCGGAGCCGGTGACGCGGCACGTCTCGGCGCCCTCAATCAGGGCGAGGCGCTGTTGCAGCATCTCGCAGGTCGGGCTGCCATAGCGGGAATAGACGAAGCCGGGCTCTTCGCCCGCCATGCGGCGCATCGCCTGTTCGGCGCTGTCATAGGCATAGCCGGAGGTGAGGTAGATCGCCTCGGAAATCTCGCCATGTTCGGAACGCATGAGGCCGCCGCGCACCGCCTGGGTGGCGGGCTTCCAGCCCTTTTTTGCGTCGCCGCCGGATGCGTCAGCCATGGCAGTAAAATCCTTGTCTTTCCAGTGTTCGCCCTTATGCCTGAGACGGCAAGGGGTGCAAGTCATGACGCAGGATACAGGCGTTTTGCCGGATCAGGAAATCCTTGGCCTTGCGGCCGAGGGAGCGATCCGCTGCGATGATGCCTTCGAGCCGGGACAGGTGCAGCCGGCGAGCCTGGATTTGCGCCTGGCGCAGGATGCCTACCGGTTGCGGGCGAGCTTCCTGCCGGGCAAGGACCGGTCGGTGGCCGACATGCTGCAGGAGCCGGGCGTGCACCTGCACCGCATCGACCTGACGGACAAGGGCGCGGTGCTGGAGACGGGCTGCGTGTATCTGGTGCCGCTGCAGGAATCGCTGCGCCTGCCGGCCGGGATTTCGGCGCGGGCAAACCCCAAGAGTTCGACCGGGCGGATCGATGTGTTCACGCGCCTCGTGACCAACCGGTCGAAGGCGTTCGACGAAGTCCCGACGGGGTATTCCGGGCCGCTCTACCTGGAAGTCAGCCCGCGCACTTTCCCGATCATGGTGCGTCCGGGCGACCGGCTGGCGCAGATCCGGTTCAAGCGGAAGAAGCCGGACACGCTCCGTGAAAAGACGGTGTCGATCGATCTCGAACCGCCACCGGGCCGGCCGGCGGGATACCGGGCGAAGCACCATTCCGGCATCATCGACCTGCGCGGGATCGGCGCGCACGAGGCGCTGCAATTCTGGGAACCTGTGTACCCGCGCGACGGGCGGATCGTTCTGAACCCGGAGGAATTCTACATCCTCGTCTCACGCGAGACGGTGAAAGTGTCGGCGAACGAGGCGGCGGAGATGGCGCCCATCGCGCCGGAGCTTGGCGAGTTCCGCGCGCATTATGCCGGCTTCTTCGATCCGGGCTTCGGCACGAATACCGGCGGCAGCCGCGCCGTGCTGGAAGTGCGCTCGCGCGATGTGCCGTTCATACTGGAACATGGCCAGCCGGTGGCCAAGCTCGTCTACGAGCCGATGGCCGGCAAGCCGAAGGGCCTGTATGGCGGCGCGGGCTCGAACTATCAGGGCCAGGGCCTGAAGCTGTCGAAGCATTTCAGGCTGTAGGCCGTTCTTGCGCCGCTCACGGACAAAGGGGATTGCCGCCAATATGTGATCCGCCCCCGTCAGGCTGACGGGGGCGGATCGAAGCGGTTGGTTCACCGTGTCACCGCAAGTGCGATGGCAGGTTCATTAGTCAGTACTTTTTCGTCTGCGAATTGCCGTTGCGGTCGGTCACGGTCGTTGACGTCGCCTTGTACGAAGGGCTGCCCAGCGAGTTGCCAGTCCGTGTATAGTTCGTGACTTTCGTGCCCGAAGCGCTGCGCTCCGTATGGGTCTTACCGGTAATCTTGCCATTGACAGACGAGAAGGAAGTTTTCTTGGACATATTGTCCTCCATTTTTGGTTGGCACCCGAGTCACCCTGACTTCAAGTGGTTCCGATTGGAACAACCCGAATGTGACAAGCGGCAGCGACTGGCGGAACCACATTAGACCGGCAAAGCGCCGATCAACCGACTCCGATCCGACATTGACCCGACAAAACGCCAATTTGCGCCGGTTTTTCTTTTGGCCATTCGTGCGTAGTCTGTTCGCAGACCCCTGCCGAGGGGACGGCTGCAGGAGAAGCAAGATGGAAGCGAACAGCGAAAGCAGGTCTCCGACACTGGCGCAACTTATCAAGGTGAAGCGGAGATACCTGGGCATCAGCCAGGAAGAGCTTGCCGACAGGGTGAGCGTCTCCGCTCGAACCGTAGAGCGTTGGGAAAACGGACGAAGCCTGCCGCGCATAAGAAAGCACGATGTGCTCTGTTCGGTTCTAGGCATCACAAATACCGAATACAGTACGGCGGAACGCCAGTCGGCAGCATCGATCGATCCGCAAAAAACCTTGATTTCATCGCTGCCGTTGGAAGCGCTTTCCCTTGCAGAAATCATCAAGCGCGGTGTCGATCCCGACAAGGTGTTCCAACAGATAGGCGGTGTTATTGACAGTTGGCCTCAGCCCGAAGAGCCCAACAACTTTATGGGTGACGATGATGTTTGGGACGAGATAGCCAAATCCAGTCCCTTCACGCATTTTTTTCTGGTCGAGGAAGGTCGATCTGTGGTCGCATTCTGGTCATTGATTCCGATAGGCCCAGAACTCTATCGCCGGATCGTCGCAGGGACGAATGTCAATCAATTCATAGGACCGGGCGATGTTGTCCAACCGATCCCTGGCGACGCTGTGAGTTTGTACTTCGTGGATTTGTTTACGCTGCGGCGCGACAAAACGGTAGTAATCCAGGAACCGCTTGTCCTTGCGAAAGTTGCGGAAACACTTTCGAGGCTTATCAAATACTGGGATGAAATAGACATATCCATTGAACGGATGGTTGCTCACTTTTCGACACCCGAAATAATCCGTACCGGGGACAAATGCGGATTCCGCAAGCGGACGACGCATGAATGCCATACAATGTACGGATACGGCCAAATTGAGCAAGCGACCGAGATTCACGAACTGGTTATCGCCGATGAAATCGGTCGCAACCGCTTTCTGACCAACATCTACCGGAATGCTGGTGTCAAAGGGAGGACAAATGGCTCGTGATCTTCACCGCATCGGGCGGCCAGAGCGTGAAGACGTTGAACGGTCCGCCGGACCAAGAGCGGGATGATTTGCAATGGCAATAGCCGATGCCCACCGGTTCGCTTGTCACCTCGATCTGTACTGCCCCACAAAAGCACTCTCCCGCATGAGTTGTCATGCCGCGTTCCTTTCGTTGTAACCGTCCGGCCGGTTGCGACACGAAGTGCAAAAACAGAAATGTACGTACGCGAACTACCACGGAGTTCGCGTACGCGATATCAGATTCTCGGAATGTGCAGAACTTGCCGCGTGTCAGGCAGGCTCAGGCTGCATCGCGGGCCATTTGACGTGGGCAAAGTAGCGTGCCGCCATGCGATCCATGTAGCCGACGAGATTTGCCTGCCCACGGACGATTCCGGACAGCGGTGTGTCGAAGAATTCCGTGGCGCAGGAGATCAGGACCGAGGCGACGCTGGCATCGGCGCAGGTCGGCTCGTCGCCGAACAGGAAGGGCTGATCGCCGAGATGCAGGGCGATGGCGCCGACATCCCATGTGGCGAGTTGCATGCGTTCGTCCTCCGAGAAGCGGCCGGTGCCTTCGCCCTGCATCGTGGCGGCGACGCCTTTGCGGGCTTCGCGCTGCACGGCTTCCCGTGCCGGGGCGGGCACGCCGTCAAAGAAGTGCGACGGGCCTTTGTCGAAATTCGCATCCTTCATCCAGCGCTCGGTCGCCATGATGCGGACCAGTTGCTGTTCGGCCATCCGTTCCAGCGCCCAGCTGGCGGCGATGTCCTTCGGGCCGAGGCCGGCATAGAGCTGCTTGCCGAGCCTGGTCTCGAAATGGCGGCGGATGAAATTGCTGTCTTCGATCAGCTGGCCATTGTCGATGACATAGGGCGCCTTGTGTTTCGGCACACTGTCGAGGTCGGCGATGGCGCGGGTGAAGTCGACGCCCAGCATCTGGAGCTGGATGTCGGCCTTCATGACGAAGGGGCTGGGCGAGGGGCAGCCGAACATCGGGCCCCATCCGTAAAGCGTGATCATTGTGTCGTCCTTTCCGTTTGCGATGAGGCCTTGCTAACAGCACGCTGCTGACACCATACTGTCAGCAGCGTGGCAGTAGGGTGAGAACATGAGGCGCGCCGAAAGACTGTTCCAGATCATCCAGATCCTGCGCCGACATGGACGGCCGGTAACCGGACAGGAGCTTGCCGGGGAGCTGGAGACGAGCCTGCGGACCCTGTATCGCGACATGGCGGAACTGGTGGCGCAGCGTGTGCCGATCCGCGGCGAGGCGGGTACCGGCTATGTGCTCGAGTCGGGCTACGACATGCCGCCGCTGATGCTGACGCCGGACGAGATCGAGGCGGCGGTATTGG
>JBGSKI010000162.1:0-8234 GCA_041741315.1 Hyphomonas sp.
CTTCGGCCGGTTTCGCGCCGTCCGCCGCGTCCGGCGCCGCGGCCCTGGGCTGGCAGGCGCTGATCAGGACGATTGCGCCAAGCGCCACCAGGTTGGCCGAAGCCGGGATACGGGACATGAAAACTCCAATTGATTCCTTGCGGCGCGACCCTACGCCTGCGTTTCCGCGGCGCCAACGGCATTTGTTCTGCCAGACCATAGGGGCCAAACTGCGCCACTTTCGGGACGGAACCGGCGCCGCCGGGCCGCCTGTGCATTCAGGTAAGTGACGCCTGACGGTGCGACGGAGGAATTCCCGCCTGCATGACAATCGCGTCCTGCACAAAACCTGGTCTGGACGAAAAACCCTCCGACGTCCTGCTCCGAACATTGCCCCGGGAAGTCCGGCATGAGATCAATTGCCTTGCACATGTGGGAGGACGCAATGATGACTGACGATGCCGCCATTGATTTCATCTGGCTGGAACTGACGAACCGGTGCAATTTTACCTGTACCCATTGCTATTCCGGGTCAGGCCCGACAGCCGGTGATGATGATTGCCTGACAGTCAGGGATTATGAAGCGGTGCTTGAAAAGGCGCGGGCGCGCGGTTGCCGGTCGGTACAATTCATCGGCGGCGAGCCTACACTGAACAAGGGGCTGCCGGCGCTGATCGAGAAGGCGCGGGGCTTCGGTTACGAGCAGGTCGAAGTCTTTACCAACCTGTTCAGCATCAGCGAAGCACTCTGGCAGACCTTCAGCGAACACAAGGTCGAGCTGGCCACCAGCTTCTATTCTGCAAGCCCGGAAGTGTTCGACGCCGTCACGCAGCGCAAGGGCAGCTTTGGCCGCGTGCTGAAGAACCTGCAGCTGGCGGTCGAACGCGGCTTGACGGTTCGTGTGGGGATCATTGTTTCCGAAGCCACGAAAGACACGCTGGACGACACGATCGCGCTGATCCAGGCGCACGGTGTCACGCATTACAGCATAGACCATGTCCGTGAATTCGGGCGCGGGGCCAAGGACCAGCCGGGAGAGATGGAAAACCTCTGCGGCCAGTGCGCCGGCAATGTTCTGGCCGTCGGCCCGGATGGCCGGGTCGCGCCCTGCATCATGTCGAAACAATGGAGTGTCGGAAACCTGCTGGATTCGACCTTCGACGATATTGCCGGCGGCGTGCGTCTGGCAGAGACGAGAAGCCAGATCGCAGCGGCGACGGAAGCCAAGCGGTCGACGCCCGGGGACGTGCAGAACAATTGCCAGCCCTACTACAATTGCAATCCGAATTCGCAATGCAACCCATGTGCGCCGAATGGCGGACACAAGTGCATTCCAAACCACAATTGCAATCCCGGCATGATCGAATTCGCCGAAGGCAACGCAGTGGCCGCCGGTTAGGCTGCGCCGGACACAAAGTACCGGACGGCGACGACAGAGCGTTTCGGCGCGGGCGTTCCTGCTGTTGCGACCAGCGGCGTCGTCTGGTGGGGAATTCGGCTGGCTTCGAACAGGAGGGCATCGCCCGGCTGGAGGCATACCCGCAGCGATGTCCCGCCAAGGTCGAGCAACAGCTCCCCGCCGGAGCCCGGAGGCGGGGCCTCAAGGCAGAGCAGGAGCTGGATGCTGCCGCACTTGTCGGTATGCCGGTTGATATGTTCGCCGGCCCTGTAGGTCGAGCACCAGGCAATGACGGACTCGATGCGTGCGCCGGGAGCGTAGCGGCTGAGGGCCAGTGCATTCAGGTCGTCCCGCGTCAGGTAGGCGAACAGGTCCGTCCCGGGCGGAATTTCGTGCTCTTCCCAGGTCACCGACGGAATGCCGCAACTCACGCGTAGCGACGGCAAGGGGGAAATGCCGTCGATGAGGAAGGCTCGCCCGGCATCCGGCAACAGTCCGGGAAACAGCGCAGGTTCGCGGAGGGAGAGTTCTGGACCGGTGCCGGACATGACCCCAATTCACACGGATACCTGGCCCCGCGCCAGCGGAAAGTTGGCTGGTTAAAGTCCGGCGCAGATGGCTGCAATGCGGGTGCGCAGCCAGTTGTGGGCGGGGTCTTCGGCGGTTTCGCGCCGCCAGTAGAGTTCGCTGTCGAGGGCCGGGAATTCCGGCGGCAGGGGCAGGATGTCGAGGCCCGACGGCCCGGCCAGCGGCAGGGGCAAGGTGAGGGCGAGGTCAGTCTGCCGGACGATCTCCAGTGCCGGCATGTAGTGCGGCAGGCGCATCACCGGCGTGATCCGGTGGCCGGCTGCGCGCGCCACTTCCTCGACATAGGACCGGCCCTCCCGACGGCTCGACACAACGACGTGCCGCAAGGCGACAAAACGCGGCATGTCGAGCGGCGCCCGCACCCGGGCATGTCCCTTCGCCACCACGCAGACATAGGGCGTCGACATCAGCGGCATACGCTCAAGGTCCGTCCCGCGCAGGCCGGGCACGTCGATCGCCAGGTCAAGCCGGCCGGACGCCAGTTCGGTCGAGATCGCACCGCGTGTCACCTGGCTCCAGGCGATGCGGATGCCCGGTGCCTCGGCCAGAAGGCTGCGGACCAGCGGCGGCGCGATGATGAAGGCTGCGGCATCGCGGGCCGAAATGTTGAACACCCGGGTCGAGCGTGCCGGTTCGAATACCGAGCGCTGTTCCAGTCCGGCGCGCAGGCGGTCCAGCGCGTCGCGAACGGCGGGCATCAGCGCCTCGGCCATGGCGGTTGGCTTGACGCCGCGGCCCTCGCGGACGAACAGCGGGTCCTCGAAATGCAGGCGCAGGCGGGCGAGCGCATTGCTGACGGCGGGTTGGGTGATGTGCAGGCTCTCGCTGGCGCGGGTCAGGCTGCGCTCGGCATAGACCGCCTCCAGCACGGGCAGCAGGTTCAGGTCCAAGGACCGCAGGTTCATGGTCACTCCGCCGATCCATCACTCTCGGTGATGCTCGTGCTTCATGCAATAAAGTGGCCGAATAGTCCAGAATGGGTCTATGTGCGGGCATAGAGTTCCGGAGCCCGCGCATGCGTGCCGCCTTACATCCAGCCAGCGGCCTTCATCAGCATCACCGCACCGATGGCGGTGACGAGGTAGCGCATCCAGCGCTTGAAGTTCACGTCGGTCATCCGTTCCAACACCTGTCCGCCGAGCGTGGTGCCGAGCATCGACAGCGGAACGGCCCCCAGGAACAGCCACCAGGGCGGCAGTGCCGACCAGCCCGCGGCCTGGATCACCGGTACGCTCCAGAACACGATCTTGACCAAATGCGCGAGCACCTGCGTCACCGCCTTGGTGGCGACGATGGCGTGGCGTGTCATCTCGGTGCGCACGAAGAACAGGTCGAGCAGCGGCCCGGCGACGCCGGCGGTCGTGTTCAGGGCCTGCACGACAAAGCCCGCACCTTCGGCCTGGAAGCGCTTCTGGATGTCGAGATCGACCACCGATTTGGGCAGCCAGACCAGCAAAGTGGTCAGGCCGAGCAGGACATAGACGGTCGTATGGTCCGGCCGCCAGGCGAGCGCGAACAGCAGCAGCACCGCTGCGCCGGAGCCGAGCGCGTAGCGCCGGAACACGCCCCAGTCGATATGCTTGCGCCACAGGAAGGCGCGGTAGCCATTCGAGACGACCTGCACGCCGCCGTGGATGATCATTGCGGTCGCCACCGGCACCATGGCCGCCAGCACGCCCATCAGGATGATGCCGCCGGCCATTCCGAAAATGCCGGAGATAAAGCTCGTGACGAGGACGGTGACCAGGATGATCGCGGCGGCAGACAGGCTCATGTTTGCCCCGTAGCGCGGTTTTCGCGAGCCCGCCATGGCCGTCGCGTCACCAAACATTTCCAAGAAAGAATTTGCGGTGCCCCTGCCGCAGGCAGTACCAATCCCTCAAACACAATGAACCGGAGGAAAGACCATGGCTGACAGCCAGTATTCAATGGACGCGATGAACGAGCTGAACGACCTCAGGATGTCGGACGGTGCCCGTCCGCTCTACGAGCACGTGAAAACGTTCATCAAGGAAACCGTCGAGCCGATGCATGAGGAATTCGAACGCCTCGGCGAGAACAAGAAGGATATCTGGTCCTACGCGCCGGGCCAGCTCGAAGCGCTGGAAAAGGCCAAGGACGAAGCCAAGAAGCAGGGCCTGTGGAACTTCTTCCTGCCGGACGCCGAAACCGGCGAGGGCCTGAAGAATCTCGACTATGCCTATATCGCCGCCGAACTCGGCAAGGTGCCGCTGGCGTCGGAAACGATGAACTGCTCGGCGCCGGACACCGGCAACATGGAAGTGCTGGAGCGTGTCGGTACGCCGGCCCAGAAGGAAATGTGGCTGAAACCGCTGCTCGAAGGCAAGATCCGTTCGGCCTTCGCGATGACCGAGCCGGGCCTGCCATCTTCTGACGCCAAGAACGTCTCGATGAGCGCGGTGCTCGAAGGCGACGAATGGGTCATCAATGGCGAGAAATTCTATATTTCCGGCGCCGGCGATCCGCGCTGCAAGATCATGATCACGATGGTCAAGACGAATGACGGCCCGGATGTGAACCGCCGCCAGTCGCAGATCCTTGTGCCGCTGCCGCACCCGGGGGTGACGATTGTCGGTCCGATGCACGTGTTCGGCGACCCGGATGCACCGCATGGCCACATGCACCTGCGTTTCGAGAATGTCCGCGTACCGAAGGACAACATGCTGCTCGGCGAAGGCCGCGGCTTCGAGATTTCGCAGCTGCGCCTCGGCCCCGGCCGCATCCACCACTGCATGCGCTCGATCGGTGCGGCGGAAAAGGCGCTGGACCTGATGGTGATCCGGGGCATGACGCGTCAGGCCTTCGGCAAGGACCTGATCAAGCTCGGCGGCAATATCGAGAAAGTGTCCCGTGCACGGATCGAGATCGAAGCCATGCGCATGATGGTGCTGAAGGCTGCCAAGGCGATGGACGTGCTGGGCAACAAGGAAGCCCGCGTGTGGATTTCCATGGTCAAGGCCATGGTGCCGGAGCGCGTCTGCAAGATCATCGACGAGGCAATCCAGATCCACGGCGCTGCCGGTGTGTCGCAATGGACGCCGCTCGCCCGCCTCTATGCCAACCAGCGCACGCTGCGCCTGGCGGATGGGCCGGACGAGGTGCACCACATGGTGGTCGGCCGCGCCGAGACCCGCCGCTATACCGGCGAGGAGGAAGACCCGGCCCTTGCCGCTGTCTGGCGCAAATAGGCCAGGATCAGACGACACACGAAGCGCGCGGCGGAGACGTCGCGCGCTTTTTTGTTGACGCACATCAGGCGCGGGTGGAGCGTCTGCCAACAATCGAAGGAGGTGACGATGCGTGTGTTCCAGGTATTGGCCTGTGTGATGGCAATGTCGGCGGCGCTGCCGGCGGGCGCGCAGGAGATGGCGCGGCAGATGTCGAACATCGTCGTGACGGCGAGCCGGATCGACATCGAAGACCTGGTCGCGGCCCCGGCGATCTACCGGCGGGTTCCGGCGGACTTCGTGCAGATGACCGTGACCTACCAGAGCGGCACGCGGGATGATGGCGACCGCCGGTCGGAACTGGAAACCATGTTCGGGCGGCTGAAAAAGGCGGTGGGCGAAACGGCAGGCTATGGGCTGTATGGCGGATCGCTCGGCGAGAGCAGCGCGCCGATCGATACGGTCCTGTTCACCGATGTCTACAGCACCTACGGTACGCAGGGCAGCTTCACCCTGACGCTCAGCGTCGATACCAAGCCGGACGAAAGCTTTGACAAGCTGATGGATCGCACTGGGGCTTTCCTGCAGGGCATCAAGTCGGCGGGCCGGTCGGAGGCGTTTCTCGGCGACGAGCAATTCCTCGGTGCGCGCGGGACCGACAAGCACCGCGCGGCGCTGCTCGACGATATTGCCGCCGAGGTGAAGGCGCTCCGCGCCAGCCTGGCACCCGCCAAGGTCACCATCTCTGGGCTCGAATCGCGGGTGATCACGCAGCCGTCCGGTCCGCTGGAAATGGAAATCTTCATTCCCTACAGGCTGACGGTCGAGAGCGGGCCGGACTGAGCGCCTGCACCAAAAGCCGGACAGGGCGGACCCTTCCGGTTTTGCGTCTCTGAGGTCCTTGCGGATGGGCGGGAGCCGCCCGGCAGGAACGTTTCAGGGTCTTGGGACTGGGTAGAACGTGCCCCTGGCCAGGAAGCGCCGCGCCCATCCGCTGGGGAGAGGAAGTGTTCTCCCCGGACCGCTGCCGGTTCGCGCCGGAACCGTCAGCCCGCGCAGTATGGACCCAGCCTGGCCCCGGCCGGATAGATTGCGTGCGCAGCCGGCCCGCCACCGCCCCTGCCAGCCGGCATCGATGTGCTGGCAATACAGCAGATCGCAGGAGGATAGAGCGGACGGATTCCGGTGGCTCGCGGGCGGGTTCGGAAGGGGACAGGCACCGGCTTCTCCGCCACATCGCCGGTTGCGGTTCCGGGCCGGACGGGCAGGACGCCGCGCTGAGGAGGTGTCGATCCTGGCCGGATTTTGGCTGGGTTTCGGCTGCCTGCACGCGGAATACGTGCCAGTGGGTGCCGCTATTTGGCCGGATCCCAGCCGGTATCGGCGGCAATCCGGGCGATCAGGTCGCCGGCCATGCGGCGATGCGAGTCGAGGCCCGGATGATAGCCGCACCCCCAGACCCGGCCCTCGCCGGCCATGTGCAGGGTGACGGTCGAGACTTTCGTGTCGCCGGCATCGACGCGGCGCTGAGCGGCGGTGCCGATGCGTTCGAGTTGCAAAGTGTTGGGGACGCCGGGCGTGGCTTCGCCGAGGAAGGTCGCGTAGATGCGGGCGTCCGGATAGACTTCACGGATATGGATGAGTTGTTGCTCGTAGGCGTCGGTGAAGGCGTCGCCGGGATCGCCGGGGGAGAAGTCGTTGGTGCCGAGATTGATGACGACGACATCCGGCTGCCATTTCGAATGGTCCCAGATGGCGGCCTGGTCTGGCAGGGTGCGGTCGAACAGGAGGTTCATGACCGTCGAGTCGCTGAGGTCCCAGTTGCGCATGAGGCCGCGGCCGGAGACCGAGATATTGTGAAGCTGGGCACCGAAGGCCTCAGCGGTCAGCGAACTCCAGGCTTTCAGGGGGGCGCCGGTTTCGGCCGAATACGGGCAGTGTTCATCGGCCCCCTCGGCACCGAAGCCGACGCTGATCGAGTCGCCGAGGAAAAGGATGCGGCGTTCGACGGGCGGCAGGGCGAGGAATTCGCCGTCGGTGTCCATACCGACAAAGCCGGTCAGGCCCTGTTCGAAGATTTCCGACCGGCGGGTGAGGGCGATGTGGTGGGTGCCGCGCTCGGCGGCCTCGAACACGGTATAGGTTTCGCGGCCGGGCTTGAGGTGCAGCACAGTGGTTTCGCCGTCGACGGTGACGTCGATCAGGTTGATGCCGGTGTCTTCGAGGACGGCCACGAGTTTCGAGCCGGTGAATTTCGCTTCGATACCGCTGGCCGGCCAGGCGAATTCCTTCACGCCTTGCTCGTTCTCCAGGTAGCGGCCGACCATGCGCGGGGCGCCGGCAGCGTCGCCGGACGGCGAGGGGGAACACGCAGACAGGCAGGAGGCGATCATCAGGAGGGCGAGCGAGGGCTTCATGGCAAGGGTCAACAATGTTCCAAATCGGTGCAGCGATAGCAGGTTCGGCGATCTGTGCAAAACTGCCAGATGCAATTGCAATTGTCATTCCCGTCACTTGCGGCGATGATGTTCCCCAAGGGCATAGGGTGCCAGGAATGGAGCCGGCCATGAAGACCAGATTGTCGATCCTGTTGGCTGCGGGCCTGATCGCGGCCCTGCCGGCCGGCGCGCAGATGGTGGGCGGGCGCGATGCCCGGATCGCCGACTGGCCGGGCATGGTGTCGCTGCAGGCCGCCCAGGGGCGCGATCTTTACCATGAATGCGGGGCGACGATGATCTCGCCGCACTGGGCGCTGACGGCGGGCCATTGTGTCGAAGGGGTTGTGATCGAGCCGGGGATCGGCGCGGTGCAGTATGTGCCGTCGCGGTCGAGCCTGCGGATGGACCGGTTCGGGCCATTGGTTCTGGCGATCGGGCGGGGCGACCTGCGCGAGACGCCGCCGGCCAGCCAGTTCAAGGTGGCGCAGGTCGTGCCGCATCCGGACTATGAGGTCGGGTTCCCGGAGGCCGGCAATGACCTCGCCCTGTTGCGGATCGACGGAACGTGGAACGGGGCGGTGATGCCGGTGGCGGGGCTGACCGCGCCGGCGGGTGCACTCGACGCAGAATTCCCGGACACGG
>JBGSKI010000163.1:0-14514 GCA_041741315.1 Hyphomonas sp.
TATCAGGCAGAAGTGGCTGGATAATCCGCCACTCCGCATCCGAAAGATCAAAACGGGCCATCGACAACCTCCTGTCAAAATGGAGATTGAATCACACTTCGGCCTCAACAGGAATCCTGTTTATGAGTACAGAATCTAGTCGGCGGGTTCGTCCGCCCGGTAGACGATCTTTCCTCCGACGACAGTCATCACGGCTTTCGCGCCCAGGATGTCCGCCTCCGGAACCGTCATCAGGTCGCGGTCGAACACACTGAAATCGGCAATCTTGCCAGCTTCGATCGTGCCGAGATCGTCTTCCTCGAAGGCAGCGATGGCGGGAGCGGAGGTGAATAGCGCAAGCGCCTCCTCGCGCGTCAGCGCCTGCTCGGGATGCCAGCCTTCGCCGCTGAACCCTTCAAGGTCCTTGCGGGCAACCGCCGCATAGAACTCGATCAGGGGCGAGCCGACTTCGACCGGCGCATCCGAGCCGCCCGCCACCACGACACCGCTGTCAATCAGGCTGCGCCAGGCATAAGCCCCTTCCAGCCGCTCCAGTCCGAGGCGCGAAGGGGCAAAGTGCAGGTCGCCTATGGCGTGGCTCGGCTGCATTGACACCATCAGGCCGAGCTCGCCAACGCGCGCGATATCCATCGAGGAGAAATTCTGCGCATGCTCGATGCGCCAGCGTTTGTTCCGGCCATAATCGCCGGCCTCATAAGCATCGAGAACCCGCCGGTTGGCGAGATCGCCAATGGCATGGATCGCAAGCTGGATGCGCGCCGCATCGGCGCGCTTCATGTAGGCGGCGAGGTCCTCGTCGCTGAGCAGCGACAGGCCGGAAGTCTCAGGCCGGTCGGAATATGGTTCGATCAATTGCGCGCCGCGCGAGCCGAGCGCCCCGTCCATGTAGAGCTTGATGGCCCGATTGGTGATGGTCGGCGTTTCGTATAGATGGCCCGCAGCCAGATCGAATGCCGCATCGCTGACGTCGAAGGCGTTCCAGAGGCGCAGCGGCATCCTGCCGTCTGCCGACAGGTCCGCCATGATCGGTGCCTCGTCCGTTCCAACGCTCATGTTCTGGACACCCGTCCAGCCGCGCGAGACGTAGACCCTCGCGCCGGTTTCCAGCGCCTTCGCCTTGGCCGCCGCATCCGGCTCGCCGATCAGTGCCAGAGCCGGCGTCATCGCATTGTCGATCAGGATGCCTGTGGCATGTCCGTCGGCATCCCGTTCGATCCGTCCGCCAGCCGGGTCCGGCGTTTCGTCCGTGATCCCGGCCGCTGCGAGCGCCGCTGAGTTCGCGACGAGTGCATGCCCGTCCGACCGCCCAAGGATAACCGGCCAGGCCGCCGCCACGGCGTCGAGGTCTGCGGCAGTCGGCATCCTGCCTTCCGGCCAGCCGGTTTCGATCCAGCCCCGGCCCGAAATCAACGCGCCCTCCGGAATCCCCTGCACTTCCGCTTCGATCCTTGTGACCAGTTCGTCAATCGAGGCCGTGCCTTCGAGATTGAGGGTCAGTTCCCGCTGGCCGATGCCGAGCAGGTGCACATGGGAATCGGTAAAGCCGGGGAACATTACGGCGCCCTTCAGGTCGACAATATCGACCTCGTCATCGCCCCAGTCGGCCGACATCGGCGGCACCGTGGCGATGATCCGTCCGTCAGACCCGACCAGAACCGCCTCGGCGGTCGGCTGGGCCAGATTGCCGGTATAGATCGTACCGCCGGTATACACGGTGATCCGGTCAGGGGTTTCGGGAACAGGCGCAGGGGCCGGTTTCGGCGCGCAGGCGGCCAGAACGAGTGAAACGGCAAGTATCAGGCGGCGCATCGAAACTCTCCCCGCGAAGTGAGCCCCTCTCCTGCCACGCGCGCGCCGTGCCCGCAAAACAAAAGCGCGCCCCGGAAGGCGCGCTCTCAACTCATTCCAGAGGTCAACCGCAGCTTAAGCGGCGGTCTTCTTCGCGATGTCGCGCTTGATCTTCGCGGCCTTGTCGGAAAGCTTGTCTTCCTTGGCCTTGGCCAGGAAGCCGTCGAGGCCGCCGAGCTTGTCGACCGTGCGCAGTGCCGCAGCCGTGATGCGCATCGGGAAGTTCTGGTTCAGCGTTTCGGAGTGCAGCGTCACGCGCACCAGGTTCGGACGAAACAGGCGCTTCGTCTTGATCTGGGAGTGGCTGACACGGTGGCCGACTAGTGGCTTCGTGCCGGTAAGTTCACATTCGCGGGACATGGCCTCGCTCCAATAAAGGGTCTTTATCTCGAAGGCGCGCTGTTAGAACGTGGAGAGGTGCCCTGTCAACTCTGCCAGCACCCGATTCCGCAGTCGGCAGACAGGCAAAACTGCAGGCGGCATGGAACTGATCGCAATTTTGCCGGATTATGGCGGGAAAACGACGCGTGTGTTCAGGCCGGGTTGGCTTTCGGTCCGGTATTCAGGGCCCTTAATTGGACCGGCATCGTGCCGGATGGAACAGGTCAGATATGAAACGTTCAGTATTTCTAGCTTCGGCCGCCGTGCTTGCCCTTGCGGGTTTTTCAGCGGCGGATTCCTCCCCGGCCACCAAGGCCGTCTCCGGCGCCCTGATCACCCATGTGAAGGCCGGCGAGCCGACCAAAATGACCTATGAACTGGAGGCCAAGGCCTATGTCCTGTTCATTCCGGCAACCGGCCGGGCCCGCTTCGACACCGAACTGCGGCAGGATTCCTACACCATCAATTCCCGCGTCAAGGTCACCGGCGTCGCCGACTGGTTTGTCAATTATGACATGAACCTCTTCGCCCAGGGCGAAACCCGCGATCACGCGCTGCGTACCACGAGCTACGTGTCCCAGAACAAGGACGGCAAGAAGAACCGCCGCGTCGAGATGACGATGTCGGATACGGACTTCACGATGACCGCAACGCCGGCGTTCGGAAATCTTGGCTATCCGCCCGCGACGACAGAACAGGTCGTCAAGACCAACGACCCGATCACCGCGCTGATCACATTCGCGCTTGAGCCCCGGGTACCGGGCGCCGATCCGTGCGGCGGGCCGCTGCGCATCTTCGACGGACGCCAGCTGACGTATCTTATCCTGACGAATGCCGGCGAAAAGAAAGTGTCGACCCCGGTCTGGTCCGGCAAGGCCATTGAGTGCCACGTCACGATGGACAAGGTCGCCGGCTACAAGAAAGGCGACAGCAGCAACCTGACGGGCATCGACGGCCCGCTGCGCATGTGGCTGGCCCCGCTCGACAATGGCGCGACCGTGCCTGTGAAAATCGTCGCCGACTCGCACAAGCTCGGCAAGGTCACACTGACGGCCAAGAAACTGTCCTTCGAACCGCTGGTCACGACCAAGGCTGCAACGACCACTGGCGGTGGCCAGCGTTAGTCCGCTTTGGGCAGGCGGCGCAGGGCCGCCACCAGATTTGACATGTCATCCGGAAGCGGCGTTTCGAACCGAAGCGCCGCTTCTGTTATGGGATGGATGAAACCCAGCATCGCGGCATGCAGCGCCTGACGCGGAAACTCGCGCGCGGCCAGCATGCCCGTGTCATATCCGGGGCCACTGCCCAGACACGAGACGCCCTTGTGCCGGCCATAGACCGGATCACCGACCAGCGGCGTACCGAGATGCGCCATGTGCACCCGGATCTGATGCGTCCGTCCGGTTTCGAGGCGGCACTCGACCAGCGCTGCCGAAGGAAAGAACGTGCCCCGTTCGCGGACGCCGAAGGTTTCCAGCGTCTTGTAATGCGTGATCGCCCGGCGGCCACCGCCCGCTTCCGGATTGCGGACAATCGCCATTTTCTTCCGGTCGGCCTGTGACCGCGCAAGGTGCTCGTCGACGGTTCCGGCGGCCGGCCGGGGTGCGCCCCGCGTGACCGCCCGGTAGGCGCGCTCGATAT
The DNA here is from genome assembly GCA_041741315.1 of Hyphomonas sp. Classification (GTDB taxonomy): domain Bacteria; phylum Pseudomonadota; class Alphaproteobacteria; order Caulobacterales; family Hyphomonadaceae; genus Hyphomonas. The sequence continues at coordinate 3,871 of JBGSKI010000163.1, forward strand.
CATGGCTTTCGAACAGCGCAGCGAGGCCAAGGTGCGCCGGCTGGGTCTTGGCCGCAACCATGACGCCTGTCGTCAACTTGTCGAGGCGGTGCACGATGCCCGGCCGTTCGACGCCGCCAATGCCCGACAACTGACCCTTGCAATGATAGAGCAGCGCATTGACCAGCGTGCCGTCATCGCTTCCGGGGGCCGGGTGGACCGCCATTCCCGCCGGCTTGTTGAGCACGATCAGGAACTCGTCCTCGAACAGGATGTCGAGCGGAATGTCCTGCGGTTCCGGTTCGGCCGCGACCGGCGCCGGCAGGGTCACGACGTACTCCGTGCCTGCGACAACCGGCTTCTTCGGATTGACTTCAACGGCCCCCGCCGCCGTCACGGCGCCTTCCTGCACAAGTGCCTTCAGGCGCGACCGCGAAAGGTCCTCGGCCTTTGCGGCAAGGAATGTGTCGAGGCGCATGCCTGCGTCTTCGGGCGTGGCGATGATGGAAATGCGGGTCATCTCGCGGGCTTATAGACGAAGTGCCCGCCGCGCGTCATGTTATTGTCGCTGACCGGCAGTAGACCGGCCCCGACTTCGGAGGATTCCCCATGACCAACGTCACCCGCCGCGGCCTGCTTGGCGCTGCCGCCACCGGCACAATTGGCCTCGCCGCCTGCGCAACCCTCCCCGCCAGGGACGGCGCAAAGCCCTATGCAGGCGAGGCCGCCTTCCTGCACGGCGTCGCCTCCGGGGACCCCCTGCCGGACCGCATCATCCTGTGGACCCGCGTCACCCCTAAGACCGGCACCGGCCCGATCCCCGTCCGCTACGACCTTGTGGCAGCGGCCGGAGAAATCATCTCGAGCGGCATGCTCAGCGCCGACCAGTCGCATGACTATTGCGTCAAGGTCGACGTTACGGGCCTGACCCCGTCCACCGCCTATACCTACAAATTTACCGCCCTTACCGCCGGAGGTGACGTCGTTTCGCCCGGCGGCAAGACACGCACAACCGCCGCTTCCGGCACGCAGCCCGTCAGGCTCGGCGTTGTCTCCTGCTCGAACTGGCAGTTTGGCCAGTTCAACGCCTACGCAGCGCTGGCACAGGAATCCGGCATCGACGCGATCCTGCATCTCGGCGACTATTTCTACGAATACGGCATCGACGGCTATGGCGGCGAGGTCGCCCAGCAGATCGGCCGGCTGCACGACCCCGTCACCGAATGCGTCACGCTCACCGACTACCGGCTGCGCCACGCGCAATACAAGACCGACCCGAACCTGCAGGCCGCGCATGCCAGCGCACCCTGGATCTGCACCTGGGATGATCATGAAAGCGCCAATGATGCCTACAGAACCGGCGCCGAGAACCACAATCCGGAAGAAGGCGAGGGCGAATGGTCTGACCGCAAGCTGGCAGCCATCCAGGCCTATTTCGAATGGCAGCCGATCCGCGAACCGGAAGCCGGAAACATCACCTCTGCCGTCTGGCGCACCTTCACCTTCGGCGACGTGGCGACGGTCCACGCTCTGGAAACCCGCCTCACCGGCCGTTCGCCCAGCCTCGACTGGTTTTCAGCCATCGGCGACCCATCGGACCAGGACGCCATGATGCAACGCATCCAGGCGCGCTACGCCGAAATCCAGGACCCGACCCGGACCATGATGGGCGCCGAACAGGAAGCCTGGCTCGAAAGCGAGCTTGGAAAGTCCGTCACCGCCGGCAAATCCTGGCAGGTGCTGGCCAATCAGGTCGTGATGGCCCGCTTCGCCCTGCCGGACCTGACCAAGACCCTTACCCCGGCCCAGATCGCGGCGCAGGACAATACCTTCGTCCAGCAGATGATCGGCTTCTCGGCGCTCGGACTGCCGGCCAATCCCGACGCATGGGACGGCTATCCGGCGGCACGCGAACGCCTCTACGCCTCCGTGGCGAAGACCGGCGCGCACATGGTCACACTGGCGGGCGACACGCACACCGCCTGGGCCAATACGCTCTATGACGATTCCGGCGCACGCCGGGGCGTCGAGTTTGCCTGCACGTCAATCACCTCGCCGGGCCATGGCAGCGTGTTCAAGGACACACCGGACCTCGGCGCCATGTTCGCGAACGCCAACAAGGAAATCGAATGGCACGACCCGTTCGGCCACGGTTACATGCTGGTGACGCTGACCCCTGAGGAAGCCGTGAGCGAATTCCGCAAGGTCTCGACGATTCTCGCGCCTGACTGGACGATCGAATCCGTGGCGACCTACAAGGCGACCCGCGAAGACACCGGCGTCTCGGCTCTTACGACAGCCTAATCGAGAATTCCGGACAGCCCGGCCCGGCCGCCGTCGAGGCGCAGCACTTCGCCGGTAATGAACGCGGCTTCGGGCGAGGCAAGGAAGCGGGCCGCGTCGGCAATCTCGTCTGCCAGCGCCGTCCGGCCGAGCGGCGTGCGGCGGTTCGTCCAGGAGTCCATCTTCTCCTCACGCGGACGAATCGCGACAATCGCGTTGACCCGGATACCGCGCTCGGCAAGCTCGATCGAACCGGCGCGCACCACACCTATGACGGCCGACTGGGTCACCGATTCGGTAAACCTGCCGGGCATGGTCGCCAAAGCCGAGTAGGACAGGACGAACGTCACCGTGCCCTGCTGCCGGATGCGCTCGACGCCTGATTCCGGCAGCGATTCCTGATCTTCCAGCCGTTCGGAAAACACTTTCAGCACCTGGGCCGCGCCCCGGACCGTCTTGGACAGGGCCTTGTCGAACACTTCCTGCGAAAACTCCTGCAGCGTGTCCGGCGGCTCGATGCTGGGAATCACGACGATATTGTCGATCCGTCCGAAGCCCTCGACCGCCGACGCAATCGCATTGCGCAGCCCGAGCCGTGTATGCAGTTCACCGTGGTGCAACAGCACTTCGTCCGGCATCGCGCTGCGAGCCGTGACCAGCCGGTCGGCACTGGCGTCGGCAGCAAGGACATGATGGCCCTGCTCGTCGAACCGCCGAGCGACAGCATCGCCGACTTCCCGGCCAAGTCCGAGTATCGCTGTGACCGGCGCTCCCACGGCGCGTCAGTCCTTCGATGTTTCGCGAAGGTGGCGCAGGTCGTCCCCGAGGACCGCGATCCGGTCGCCGAGCCTGTGATGGGCCGCCAGCAATTCCGTCAGCAGCCGCACCACCAGAAACAGGAATGACAGCACCACAAGGCCGATAAGCGTTTCGCTCAGTCCGCCAATGAAGTGCCCGCCGAATATGCGCCCGATACCCCGGAGCAGAACCGCGACGGCGGAAATGGCGAGCAGGAGCGAAAACGCGGCACCCGCCTGTCGGACCACGCCGAGCGTAAGCGACTTGTCCTGATCGAATATGTCCCGCATGGAGCGGCCCCTTGTCCCTGTCCGTCAGGCCAGGGCAGGAATGCCGTGAACCGTGGACTCAGTCAGCTGGCGTCAAGCCATCGCAGCTCTTCTTTAATCTTGAGTTTCTGCCGCTTCAGATCCTTGAGGCGAAGCTCGTCGGCCGAGGGCCTTTTTGCTTCTTCGATGATCTGGTGGTCCAGTAGGCGATGCTTGTTGGCGAGTTCGCTGATCCGGCCCTGTAGCGACATGGCAGTCTCCTTCTGTTGTTAAGTTATTGTGTCTTAACAGTCACACTAAACCACAGATGCCTCGGCCCGTCACCCGCAATCGGCGTGAATCTGACGCAATGTCGCGGCTGCCTCAAACGGAGGCAGGGCGTTCCTTTTTCCTGCGGGCCTTTTGAGCAAACATGACCTGATCCGCCCGGGCAATCAGGTGATCTGCGTCTTCTCCCGGTTGCCAGGAGACAACGCCGCACGAGGCACCGATGTGCAGTTCCCGCAGGTCCGGATCGTGGGGGGAGTGAACCCTGAGCGAGTCGATGCGGTCGGCCAGCTGCTCTGCCTTGCGGCGCGAATCCGACAAGGTGGCCTGCGACAGGACGATTCCGAATTCGTCCCCGCCAAGGCGTCCCACGATATCGGTTTCCCGTGTCACGGCCTGAAGGATATCCGCCACTTTCAGCAGCACGGCATCGCCTGTTGCATGGCCGAACAGGTCGTTGACCGGCTTGAAATTGTCGAGATCGACGAAAATCAGGCAGAGCGGTGTACCATAGCGGTTGGCAAGGGCGATTTCGCGCCGGACTTCCCGTTCGAAGGCGCGCCGGTTGAACAGTGGGCAGAGCGCATCATTGTCGGCCAGCAATTCGGCCTCCGACAGCGATTTGCGCGCCTCCGACAATTCCTCTCGCAGGGCGATCACCTCGTCGCACAGGGCTTCGACGGCTGCGCGCGTGGACCGGTTAAGCATCGCCATGTCGACACCGAGAATGTCGATCAGGGCCCGCCGTCGGTCCGCATCGGGTTTGAAGAGGTCGTCAGCCATTCAAACAGAATACCCGTGTTTTCGCACTTGTGGAGCGGGTTCGCCTATCGGGCAGCAGTTGACGGGGAAGGCCGCCTGCCTAATGTGCCCGCTTTCCCGCCGCGAGCGAGCCATGTCATCGAATGATTCCCCCAAAGTCGGCATCATCATGGGCAGCCAGTCCGACTGGCCCGTGATGAAGGAAGCGGCGCGTCTGCTCACCGAACTCGGCGTGTCCTACGAGGCGCGCATCGTCTCGGCGCACCGCACACCGGAACGGCTGGTTTCCTATGCGACCAGCGCCCGCGAGCGCGGCCTGAAGGTGATCATCGCCGGGGCCGGCGGTGCCGCCCACCTGCCCGGAATGACCGCCGCGATGACACCGCTGCCTGTGCTGGGCGTGCCCATCCAGTCGAAGACCCTGTCAGGGCTCGACAGCCTCCTGTCGATTGTGCAGATGCCGCGAGGCGTGCCGGTCGGCACCCTCGCCATCGGCGAGGCCGGTGCCGTCAATGCCGGAATCCTCGCCGCTTCCATTGTGGCGCTTGAGGACAAGGCTGTCGCCGCGAAACTGGACGCGTTCCGAACGGCCCAGACCGACAGCGTCGGCGAGGTCCCTGAGGAATGAGCATGCTGTTGCCGGGCAGCGCGATCGGCATCCTTGGAGGCGGACAGCTTGGACGGATGCTGGCACACGCCGCCCAGCGCCTCGGATTCGAGGTCGACATCTATTGCCCTGACGATGACGCCCCCGCCGGCGCCGTCTGCCGGCGACACTGGAAAGGCGCCTATTCCGACCAGGCCCTGCTGACCGCCTTCGCCGAGGCCTGCGACGTCGTCACACTGGAATTCGAAAACGTTCCGGTCTCCGCCGCTGTCGTTATCGAAGCGGCCGGCCGCCGCCTCCACCCCGGCGCGCTCTCGCTGTCCGTGTCGCAGGACCGGGCGGATGAGAAGGCCTTCCTGAACCGGACCGGCATCGCGACGGCGGACTACCGCCCCATCGACACGGAATCCGACCTTGCACCGGCGCTCGCCGAGCTCGGCGGCACGGCCCTGTTGAAAACCCGCCGCGAAGGCTATGACGGCAAGGGCCAGGCATGGATCCGCTCGCCGGATGACATTCCCGCTGCCTGGCAATCCGTGCAGGGCGCTCCCTGTATCCTCGAAGCCGCCGTAACGTTCGAACGCGAGATTTCCGTCCTCGTCGCGCGTTCCGCCACAGGCGAAACCTGCACTTGGGCGCCGCCTCATAACATTCACGAGAACGGCATCCTCGCCCGGTCGGTCGTCCCTTCAGGCCTGCCCGTAAGTATCGAGCGGGATGCGCGGGAACAGGCGATCATGCTGGTCGATGCACTTGGCCATGTCGGCGTCCTCGCGCTTGAGTTTTTCGTACTGCCGGACGGACGCCTGATCGCCAACGAGTTCGCGCCAAGGGTCCACAATTCCGGACACTGGACACCGGAGGCCTGCCAGACCGGCCAGTTCGAACAGCATATCCGGGCAATCTGCGGCTGGCCCCTCGGCGACACCCGCCGCCTGTTCGATGCCGAAATGGTCAACCTGATCGGAGCCGCAGGCCTCGTTGACCCCGCGCGCCTTGAACCCGGCGACATCCTGACGCTCTATGGCAAGCGCGAGGCGCGCCCCGGCCGCAAGATGGGCCACGTCACCCGCCGGCTGAAACCACGAGAGGACTGATCCATGCTGCTCCCCGTCGCCACCTGGCCGGACATCGACGCCTGGCTGAAGAAGTCCCGCACCATCGTCATCCCCATCGGTTCGATGGAACAGCACGGGCCCAATGGCTTCATCGGCACCGACGCGCTCTGTCCGGAAATCATCGCCCGGCATGCCGAATCGCTCGCCCCGGACGACATCCTCGTCGGCCCGACCTTCTCGGTCGGCTGCGCCCAGCATCATCTCGGTTTTCCCGGCACCATCACGCTCCGGCCCTCGACCATGATCGCCGCCATGGCCGACTGGACCGAAAGCCTGATGCGCCACGGCTTCGAGCGGCTCTACTGGTTCAACGGCCATGGCGGAAACATCGCGACCATCGAGGCCGCATTTTCCGAAATCCACGCCCGGCGCAGCTTCGATCCGCGCGGGGCGGACAACCGTCCGGGCCTGACGCTCAAACGTCGCGACTGGTGGGATTTCTCGAAAGTCATGCGCCTCTGCAACGAGCTTTACCCCGTCGGCCATGGCAGCCACGCGACCGCTTCTGAAGTTTCGGTAACCTATCACGCCTATCCGGACCGGGCCCGGCCGGAGGTCGAGATGAGTCCAAAAATTGCTCCGGGCGGCAAGATCGGCGACGCGGTCCAGTACCGCCGCGATTTTCCCGATGGCCGCATCGGATCCGACCCGTCCCAGTCGAATGCCGCCGACGGTGGCCGGATCGTGCAGGTCGCGGCCGAAGCCATGCTGGAAGAAGTCCGCCAGTTCGCTGCATAGCCAGCGCTGCATCAGGCTGGCCAGCCGTGGCGAAGGGCGGTATCACAACCGTCTTCGCGAAAAGGATCTGGTCCCCGGAATGCTCGACATTCGCAATCTGGAAAAATCCTTCGCTGGCAAGCGCGCCGTGCAGGGCATTTCGTTTGCCGTGGCCAAGGGAACCGTACTCGGATTTCTCGGGCCGAACGGTGCCGGAAAATCGACCACGATGCGGATGATTGCCGGTGTCCTTGAGCCCGATGGCGGCGACGCGCTGATCAACGGAAAATCGATTGTCACGCAGCGCCGTTCGGCACAGGCGGTGCTCGGTTACTTGCCGGAAGGCTCGCCACTCTATGAGGACATGACCCCGCCGGAATTTCTCGCCTTCATGGCTGCCGCCCGGAAAATCGAACCCGCCAAGCGCAAGGACGCCGTCGAGCGCGCCATCGCCGATGCCCGCATTTCAACTGTATCCGCGCAACGCATCCGCTCCCTGTCCAAAGGTTATCGCCGCCGGGTCGGCCTTGCCGGGGCGATCCTGCACGATCCCCCGGTCCTGTTGCTGGATGAACCGACAGACGGCCTCGACCCGAACCAGAAGCGCGCCGTCCGCGCCCTGATCGCCCGCATGGCACCGCAAAAGGCGATCCTGATCTCGACCCACACGCTGACCGAAGTGCCGGCGATGTGCACGCGGGCCATCGTCATCGACCGGGGACGAGTGGTCGCCGACGAGACGCCCGAAGGCCTGGCAAGACGATCCGAGGACGGAACGCTGGAAAGCGCCTTCACCCGCCTGACCGACCAGGCCGAGGCAAACTCGGCATGAATTTCGTCAAGGAACAACTCGGAGGCTTCGGTGCCACCTACCGCCGCGAATTCGGCGCCTATGTCTCGACGCCGATGGCCTATGTCTTCCTCGCAGTCTTCCTGCTCGCGCTCGGCGTGTTCACCTGGGAGGCTGGGCGCTTCTTCGATACCGGCTCGGCGGACCTGTCGCCCTTCTTCGTCTGGCACCCGTGGCTCTACATGATCTTCCTGCCGGCGCTCGCGATGCGTCTGTGGGCGGACGAACGCATGGCGGGCACGGATGAATTGCTGCTCTCCCTGCCGCTCGGCATGCCCGGCCTCGTGCTCGGCAAGCTGCTCGCCGCATGGACGGTCGCCGGCACAGGCCTCATCCTGACCTTCCCGATGTGGATCACGGTCAACTTCCTCGGCCACCCGGACAATACCGCCATATTGCTTACCTACCTGATCAGCTTCCTGATGGCCGGTGCCTACCTCTCGATCGGCGCGGCGGTGTCGGCATTGACCGGCAGTCAGGTGACGGCCTTCGTCGTCAGCGTCGTGATCGCCTTCCTGTTCACCGCCGCCGGCTGGCCGCTCGTTCTCTCGTCGGTCCAGTCCCTGTTCGGGACGGGAATGTCAGACCTGGTCGCGCAATTTTCCTTCCTGACCCAGTTCGAAGGCGCACAGCGCGGGGTTCTGGAACTGCGCGCCGTCGTCTTCTTCCTCGGCTTCACCTGCTTCTGGGCCATCCTGAACGGACTCTGGGCCGCACGCCGGAGACTTGGTTGAGATGAAGTCGAGGCATTACCTGATTGCGGCAACCGCCCTGATGGCCATCGTCTTCGTGGCGGCAAACCTGTTCTCGCAGAAAGTGCTGTCCGGTGCGCGGATCGATTTCACGGAAAACCGTCTCTACACCCTGTCCAGCGCCACGAAGGACACGCTCCGCTCGGTGTCGGAACCGGTGGACATCACGCTGGTCTATTCCCGGGAAGTCGGACAGGAATACCCTGCCGTGCGCGCCTATGCCGCCCGCGTCCGCGAACTGCTTGAGGCCTACCGGACACAGTCCGGCGGTCAGGTCCGCATCCGCGAAATCGACCCCTCGCCCTTCTCTCCAGCCGAGGACGAGGCCCTCGCCTCCGGCATCACCGCCGTCGACACCAATGGCAATGACCCGCTCTATTTCGGCCTGATCGGCCGCAATGCTGTCGACGACATGCGGATCATTCCCTTCCTCGCGCCGGAACGGGAAGTGACGCTCGAATACGACATGACGCGCATGATCGCCCGGCTGGACGACCCTGATCCACCGAGAGTCGGTATCCTGAGCGCCATGCCCGGCATGTCGACCCCGACTGCCGAAGGCGGCTACGTCCTGCTGCAGGACATTGCCCGTTCGTTCGAGATTGTTCAGATCCCGGAAGATTTCCAGTCGCTTCCACAGGACCTCGACGTGCTGTTGATCGCTCACCCGCCCCTTCTGTCACGCCGCCAGTCCTGGCTGATCGATCAGGCCATCCTGCGCACCGGCCGCGCCGTGTTCCTCGTGGATCCCGCCGCCAAGACCGCTGTTGCCACCGGGCCGTTCGACTTTGCGGCAGCGCCGGAAAGTTCTGACCTCGGCCTGCTCGGCGAGGCCTGGGGCCTGACCGTTTCCAAGGACGCCGTCGCCGACGCGGCCAACGCGCTCGTCGTGCCTGTCGACACGGGCAATGGCCGCGTCGAGGAACAGGCCCACCCCCTGTTCATCGGCGCGCCGGCTGCCGACATGAACAAGAAGGACCTCGTCACTGCGGATCTCACCCGAACGGTCAATTTCGGCGCGCCTGGCGCACTGATCACCGGCAGCCTTGCAAAGGGCCTGACCTTCTCTCCCCTGATAGAGACCGGACCGAGTCCGTCGTACATCGATGCCGGAAAGGCTGCCCGCGACATGAAGCCGGTCGATGTGTTGAAAGCCTATCAGACCCAGCCGGCACCGCTCACTCTTGCCGGCCGTATGTCCGGCCGTCTGGCGACCGCGTTCCCGGCGGGACCACCGGCCTTCGAGGAACCGTCCGACCCCGTCATGGCGGAACTCGCCCGCGCCGACGCCGCCAACGCGCCGCCGCATACTGCGGTCAGCACCGAGGCCGCCGAGATCATCGTGATTGCCGATGCGGACTTCATCGCCAACGACTTCTACATCGTTCCGGGCCGTGACGTTGTCGTCTCCGACAATGGGGCGCTGGTCCTGAATGCGCTCGACGCCCTCGCTGGCGGCGGCGATCTTTCGAGGCTGCGCTCGCGTGCACCGAGCCTGCGTCCGATGACGCGGATCGACAGGATGCGCGAGAAAGCCGAGGCGGTATATTTCCGCCAGCAGGTCGAGCTTGAGGATAATCTCAACGAGGCGCAGGCCCGGCTCGAGGAATTGCAGCAGATCGGTTCGGATGGAAGGTCGTTTTCCGAAGGCGGCACAGCCGACCTCACCGACGAACAGAAGCAGGAACTCTCAACCCTGCGCGAGCGGATCGTCAGCCTGCGCGAGCGGTTGCGCGCCGTTGAGCGCGACTATCGGCGCGACATTGACCGCATGGAAGGCATCCTGAAGGCGATCAATATCTGGGGCGGGCCTCTCCTGATCGGACTTGCCGGCCTGTTCGTCTGGGTCCGGCAGCGCGCGCGGAGCGCGGCATGAACACGATCCGGGGCAAGCAACGCCAGCGGCGGCTGCAGATTCTCGCCGGCATCGCGGCGATCCTGTCGCTGTTGGCGATCCTGGTCCACCTTGGCGGCACCGTCCGTGCGGGCGATACCGGGCGCACGGGACAGCCGGTCATACCGGAATTCGCGAAAGTCCGGGCCGGGGCAGCAGAAATCCGGATCACGCTCGCCGACGAATCCTACACGCTGATCAACACCGCCAATGGCTGGACGCTCGACGGCACGAAAGGCTATCCCATCCGCGCCGACCGGCTCGCCGCGCTCGCATCTGGCCTCGAGGGCCTCTCTTGGGGCGAACGGCGGACCCGCGACCCCGGCAAGCTGAACCGTGTCGGCCTCG
>JBGSKI010000164.1:0-7659 GCA_041741315.1 Hyphomonas sp.
CCGGCCCCACGGTGCGGTGCGCCAGTACGCGGCGATCCTCGCGCAGCCGCGCTGGCACGAGCGGTTGGGGCAGGTGACGCAACCGACGCTGGTGCTGCACGGGGCGAACGATCCGCTGATCAAGCCGGAGGCCGGAAAGGACATTGCCCGGCGGATTCCCGGTGCGCGCTATGCCGACATTGCCGGCTGGGGCCATGATGTTCCGGAGGCGGTGGTGCCGCGCATCCTAGAGATCGTGAACGCCTTCCTCGACGAAGCCTGATCCGTTTTCCTCACACAGGACAAGACCAATGACCGAGACGAACAAGACATGGATTCTGCGCCGCCGCCCCGTCGGTGAAATCCGCGACGGCGACCTGGAACTGGTCGAGACGCCACTCGCGCCGCTGAAAGAAGGGGAGATCCGCGCCAAGACGATCTACCTGTCGCTCGACCCGACCAACCGGATCTGGATGAGCGACATGGACGCCTACCTGCCGCCGGTCGGGATCGGCGAGCCGATGCGCGGCGGCGGCCTTGCGATGGTGGTGGAGAGCCGGCACCCGAATCTCAACCAGGGCGACATCATCAATACCGGCCTCAGCACGTGGACGCTGTTTCCGACCCTGCCCGGAGAAGGCGTGACGGCTCTGCCGAAACTGCCCGGCGTGCCGATGACGGCGTTCATGGGACCGCTCGGCGTGACCGGCATGACGGCCTATTTCGGCCTGATGGATATCGGCAAGCCGAAGGCGGGCGAGACGGTGGTCGTGTCGGCTGCTGCGGGGGCGGTCGGGTCGATGGTCGGCCAGATCGCGAAGATTCAGGGCTGCCGCGTCGTCGGCATCGCCGGCAGCGACGACAAGTGCGACTGGCTGGTGAAGACAGCCGGGTTCGATACCGCCATCAATTACAAGAAGGAAGATGTCGGCGCGGCGCTGGACAAGCATTGTCCGAACGGCATCGACATCAATTTCGAGAATGTCGGCGGCGAGATCATGGATGCCGTGATTGCCCGCCTCAACGATTTCTCGCGCATGCCGCTGTGCGGCCTGATCAGCACCTACAATGCCACGGGCGAGGTTCCGGGACCGGTGAACTTTGCCAACTTCCTGATGCGGCGCACGCTGGTGAAGGGGTTCATCGTGATCGACTATTTCCCGCGCTTCCCGGAAGGCATCCAGCAGATGGCGATGTGGCTGATGGAAGGGAAGATCAAGTTCGAGACCGACGTGGTGAAGGGCCTGGAGAACGCGCCGGCGTCGCTGGAGCGCCTGTTCTCGGGCAAGAATCTCGGCAAGCTGGTCGTCGAGGTCAGCCCGCCGCCAGCATAGGGGTTATCGATGCCGGGAAAGTTGCGCAGGGGATGGGTGATTGCGGCCGCGCTCGGTGGCATCGGGTCGTCCGCCTGCACGACGCAGGACCTTGAAATGTTCAGCGCGGGAATGAGCATGGCAGCGGATGAAATGTCCGTCACCATGACCATGGTTCCGGCATGGGGGTGCGATTATAACGTCAACGGCTACCTCGTCTGTGACGATACGGGGGACGGCTTTGCCGACCGGTATGGCGACCCCGACCATGACCTCGGATATGCCGCCTATTCCTACACTGCGCCGGTCACCCGGGTGAACGGGTATGGCGAAGCCTATGTGTACGATGGCGGATGCGATTGCTGGGAGCGGGAACCTTCGCTCGACGAGCGGCCGGAACGCCATCATGGCCATGGCGGGCACCATGATCATGATGATGATTGGGACGACGACTAGGGCCTGGCGCCCCGGTGGCGCGGCGGTCTTGAGGAAGCCCCGCCGCCCAAGAGCACGCGCCCGCTTGCGTGCGGCGATCAGTCCTGATTTCATGGGTGCATTGACCTGTTCCGGGGAGATTGGATGCGAACCTGGCGTCTGGCCGTCTTGGCGCTGCTGGCGGGCCTGTTTGGGCAGGTTGCCTCGCAGGCGCAGGTGGAAGTTGATCCGGCCGGCTTCAGCAATTGGGCCGTCGGGATTGTCGCGGCGGACTGGCGCGACAGCGACGGCGCCACGATCGAAGCGTTCGAAAATGCCAAGACGGCGCTGACGGAAAGTTTCGAGTCGGTCGGCTTCAAGGCGGAGAACATCGCGGCGCTGTCGCTTCGTCCGAACGGCGCGAACGGCTGGGCGCTGGCCTCGGAAGTGGCGTTCGCATCGATTGCCAGCAAGGCGCAAACAGCGTCGTCCGGGTGCCTGCTTTACTTCATGTCGCACGGCTCGCCGGAAGGCATCGTGCTCGGACGCGAGGGCCTGTTGGGTCCGGTCCGGATGAACAATCTCGTGACACAGTGGTGCGGCGAGCGGCCGACCGTCGTCGTCGTCTCGGCCTGCTATTCGGGCGTTTTCGTGCCGGCTCTGGCCGGGCCGAACCGGATGGTGATGACGGCCGCGCGGCCGGACCGGACATCGTTCGGATGCAAGGCGGAGTTCGAGTACACCTTCTATGATGGTTGCGTGCTGCAGTCTCTTCCGTCGGCGGACGATTTCGTCGATCTCGCCAGCCGCACGCGTCGCTGTGTGACGGAGCTGGAACACGGGTACCGGCTTGCGCCATCCGAGCCGCAGTCCCTGATCGGCGCAGATGTCGAGGATTTGTTCATTTTCCAGAATTTCTTGCACGTCCCGCCTGAATAGCTGCCTTCGTCACCCTCCCGTTGTGAGCCGGGGGCGCGGGCTGCTGCCGTGACTACAGGACCAGCGGTGCGATCCAGTAACCGATCACGGTGATGATCACGATGCCGAGCAGGTTGAGCCGGAAGCCGGACCTGATCATCGAGCCGATGGGTACCCTGCCGGTGGCGTAGATGACGGCATTCGGCGCGGTGGCGACCGGCAGCATGAAGGCGCAGCTGGCGGCGACGGCGGCGGGGGCAAACAGGGCTTCCGGCGCGGCACCGACGGCGACGGCGAGCGTGCCGAGGATCGGGGCGATCGTGGTCATGGTGGCGACATTCGAGGTCAGCTCCGTGGCGAAAATCACGAGCGCGACGGTTGCGGCAACGATGACCAGCGGCGGTACGAATTTCAGCACTTCCAGCTGCCCGCCGATCCAGAAGGACAGGCCGGTCGCCGAGACGACCTTGCCGATGGCGATACCGCCGCCGAACAGGACCAGGACGCCCCAGGGCAGGCGTTCGGCCTCTTCCCAGGTCAGCAGCGCGCGGCCTGCGCCGCCACCGGCCGGAACCAGGAAGACCAGTATCGCGCCGAGCATGGCGATCATCATGTCGTTCTGCTCGCTGTAGGATTCGAGCACCGGGAACCCGGCGCGGCTCAGCATCTGCGTGACGGGGAGGCGGATCACCCAGAGAAACGCTATAAAGCCGAAGACCATCGAGATACGCCGCTCCGGAACGGTCATCCGGCCGAGGGCGGCGAGGTCGTCGCGCAGGGCTTTCGTCACTGCTTCTCCGTGGGTCAGCGCCGGCAGGCCGCGCGTGACGCTCCACCAGGCCGCCGGAACCAGCAGCGCCATGGCCGGCACGCCGAACGCGATCCATTGCGCAAAGCCGATGCCCTGGCCGGTCTGTTCCTGCAGCCAGCGCAGCGCGATGAGGTTGGTTGGCGTGCCGATGGGGGTGGCGACACCGCCAATCGAGGCGGCATAACAGACGCCCAGCAGGAGCGCGGTCGAGAACCGGCCGTCCTCGTCCTTCAGGGCGGCAGCGGCGGACAGCGCGATGGGCACCATCATCAGGGAGGTCGCCGTGTTGGATATCCACATCGAGATCAGCGCCGTGGCGATCATGAAGCCAAGGATCAGAGCGCGGGGCGAGGTGCCGACGCGGTTCACCACATTCAGGGCAATGCGCTTGTGCAGGTTCCAGCGCTCGACGCCGAGCGCGATGATGAAGCCGCCGAGCAACAAGAGCACGATATGGTCGGCATAGCTGGCACCGATGACCCTGGGCGTCAGGGCGGTCGCCATGCCGGCGTCGCCGGGCGGCAGGATCGCGGCGGCGGCCGGGAGGATGACAAGGGGCAGCAGCGCGGTGGCAGGAATGGGGATCGCCTCGGTCGCCCACCAGATCGCCATCAGGACCAGCAGGGCGGCAGTCACCCAACCCATCGGTTCGAGACCATCAGGCGCACCGGCGAGCAGCATCAGGACGGCAATCGCCGGTCCGAGAATGAGGCCGATCGTGCGCGACGACAGGCTCATCCGGCCTGGCTCATTGCAGCGAACGCGGCATCGAGCTCCGCCTTGAGGTCGGACGTTGCCTCAAGACCGGCATGAATGCGCAGCAGGGGGCCGGCGCGGGAGTCGGTCCAGTTGCCAAGGGTGCGGGTCAGCTGCCGGTCGCAGGGGATCAGCAGGCTTTCGAATCCGCCCCACGAAAATCCCATGCCGAACAGGTGGAGCGCGCCGAGGAAGCGGTCCATGCCACCGTCCGGCACCGGGTTCAGGATGACGCCGAACAGGCCGTTCGAGCCGGTGAAGTCCCGCTGCCAGAGGGCGTGATCGGAGTGCGACGGGAGGGCGGGGTGCAGGACGCTGTCGACTTCCGGGCGGGCAGCGAGCCAGTGGGCAAGGTCGAGCCCGGCGGCCTCGTGCGCCTTGAGGCGCGTCGGCAGGGTGCGGATGCCCCGCAAGGCGGTGTAGGCATCGTCCGGCGCGAGGCCAAAGCCATATTCTTCGGCGATTTCAGCGATCTGGTGGAACAGCCGGGAGTCCGAAGTGACAACCGCGCCGCCGAACGCATCGGCATGTCCGACGACATATTTGGTCAACGCCTGGATCGAGATGTCTGCGCCAAGCGCGAGCGGTTGCTGGAGCAGGCCGGCGCCCCAGGTATTGTCGGCAATCGTGCGGATGCCGCGTTCGCGGGCAGCAGCGGCGATGGCGGGCGTGTCGCTGATTTCGAAGGTCAGCGAGCCGGGAGATTCGATGAACACGGCCTTCGTGTTGTCGCGGAACCTGCTGGCAATGTCCGCACCGATGCGCGGGTCGAACCGCTCGGCCGAGATGCCCATGCGTTTCAGGCTGCGCTCGCAGAACCGGGCGGTCGGGCCATAGGCCGTGTCGGTGAACAGGACGTGGTCGCCGGTTTCGACACAGGACAGAACGGCAAGCACGCAGGCCTGCAACCCGTTCGAGGCCAGTTTCGCATGCTTGCCGCCTTCCAGCATGCACATGGCGGCTTCAAGTTCGCGGTGAACCGCCAGGCCCATGCGGCCATAGGTCGGCTTCGGGCCGTAGAGCGATGCCTCGGTGTCGAACAGGACGGTCGAACCGCGTTCGACCGGCGGGTTCACGGTCGCCGGGGAGAGGCGCTTGCCGCGCGTGTGGATCAGGCGGGTGCCGATCTCCTTCATTGGTCACCCGTCGCAACCGGCCGGGACGGATCGGAGGCCCAGTCGGTCCACGAGCCGTCATAGACCGCAACGTCCCAGTTGCCGAGCCGCGCATACGCCAGCGCCGTGATGGCGGCGGTGACGCCGGAGCCACAGCTGGCAATGACCGGTGCCGAGGGCTCGGGCAGCAGGGCGGCAAGTTCGTTGGCGGATTTCAGCGTGCCATTCGAATTGATCAGGTCGCCGCCGGGGACATTGCAGCTGCCCGGTATGTGGCCGGAGGGCAGACCTTCGCGGGGTTCTTTCGCAACGCCGGTGAAGCGGCCGGCAGGCCGGGCGTCGATGATTTTGTGAGACTGGCGCTCAAGGGCTGCAGCGACCTGGCTGGCGTCCTTCAGAAGATCAGACCGGACGCGCGGCGTGAAGTGGCGTTCAGACACAGTGGGGGGCAGGTTCTCCACTTCGCCGCCTTCGGCCTTCCACGCGTCGAGGCCGGCATCCAGGACCATCACATCGAGATGGCCCATGACGCGCAGCATCCACCAGACCCGCGCGGACGCGAAGAAGCGGTTCTGATCATAAACGACCACGCGGTTGCCGTCCCCGATGCCGAGCTTTCGCACGCGGGACGAGAACGAGACCGGGTCGGGCAGCATGTGGGGCAGGCTGGACGAGACATCCTTGATGGCGTCGATATCGAAATGCACCGCGCCCGGAATGTGCGCGTCGGCCCAGGCGTCGCGGCCGGTGCGGATCGTGTTGGCGAAGGGCATGAACCATGTCGCGTCGACGATGCGGATGTCGGGCGCGCCGATATTCTGCTTCAGCCAGCTGGCGGTGACGATCGGGTCGCCGGTTTCCATGGATCAGGTCTCCATCCAGGGCGGAACCGGGAGGTCTTTCGATCTCAGGAATTCCGGATTGTACAGTTTCGACTGGTAGCGGTTGCCATAGTCGCAGAGCATGGTGACGATCGTGTGGCCGGGGCCGAGTTCACGGGCCATCTTCACGGCGCCGGCGACATTGATGCCCGCCGACCCGCCGAGGCAGAGGCCTTCGTCCTGCACGAGGTCGAACAGGACATTCAGGGCCTCGGTGTCGGTACAGCGATAGGCGCGGTCGACCTCGATGCCTTCGAGATTGGCAGTGATGCGCCCCTGTCCGATGCCTTCAGTGATCGAGGTGCCTTCGGACTTCAGGACGCCGCTGGTGTAGTATTCGAACAGCGCGGCGCCGCCTGGGTCGGCTAGGCCGATCTGCACGTCCTTGCGCTTTTCCTTGAGCGCCAGCGAAACGCCGCCCAGCGTGCCGCCGGACCCGACCGCGCAGATGAAACCGTCGAGCTTGCCGTCGGTCTGCGACCAGATTTCCTGGCCGGTCGTGTTGTAGTGGGCCTTGCGGTTGGAGACATTGTCGAACTGGTTCGCCCAGATCGCACCGTTCGGCTCGGAGACCGCGAGTTCCTCCGCCAGACGCCGGGAATAATGCTGGTAATTGTTGGGATTGGCATAGGGGACGGCATCGACTTCGATCAGTTTTGCGCCGAGCAGGCGGATTGCGTCCTTCTTCTCCTGGCTCTGGGTGCGTGGCATCACGATTACCACCTTGTAGCCGAGCGCTGCCCCGACCAGGGCGAGGCCGATGCCCGTATTGCCGGCGGTGCCTTCGACAATCGTGCCGCCGGGCTTCAGCGTACCGTCAGCCTCCGCATCGCGCACGATGCCGAGGGCCGGCCGGTCTTTGACCGACTGGCCGGGGTTGAGGAATTCGCATTTGCCGAGAATTTCGCACCCGGTCTCGTCAGAGATGCGGTTGAGGCGCATCAGGGGCGTATTGCCGATCAGGTCGATGACGGAGCGGTAATAGGTCATGGGGGAGCAGGGCATCCGAGTCGGGGAAGGGTGTCAGGCCGCGAAGCTAGGGCCCTGCGCCGGATTACACAACCGCCCTGCGCCTGCCTTGCGGTGTGATCCATTGGCCTTGTCGCTGCGTAACAGTCAATGAACATCGAAGAGGCCGCATCCCGCTTGACACCCGACGATACCTACATCGCCTTCATGATGGACCACGCGGCCGGGAACCATGCCCCGGGCATTGCGCTGGCCGGCGACATTCATGCCCTGCTGAGCCGGGACGGTGCCGAAGCGGAGCAGGCCTGGTCGGCGATTGGCGGTGCCTTGCTGGAATCCGGCTCAGGCCCTGCACCCGCCGCCGGCCACAACGGCTCCCGGCGGACGCGATCGGACCGGGCAATGGCGTCGGCCCGCGACGTGATTGCCATGGCCGATGAGGCCTTGCCGTGGAAAAGGACCATCTGGGGCGTTCGCTGCGCACCGGCCGGCGTCGATGGCGG
>JBGSKI010000165.1:0-2089 GCA_041741315.1 Hyphomonas sp.
AGACAGAGGCCGGCCTCGACGGTGCGGGAGAGAGCGGGTTCGATCCGGCGGGCGGCGTCGCCGTCCAGCCAGTCATGGTCGACCTGGCGGCGGACAAGGGTATCCCGCAGGCGGGCGAGGTTTTCGGCACTGGCCTTCGAGGTCGCAACGGCGAGGGTGGGTTCGGTGCGGAAGCCGACATCCCGGCCGTCCGTTCCGCCGAGACTTGCGGCGAAGTCCGGCCAGAGATTTGCGCTCTCCATGCAGAGGTCGAACAGGCGGGGATGGGCGCCGGGTTCATCGGCAGCTTCATAGGCCGGGGCGAGCATCCCGGCGGCGGCCCAGCTGGCGCCGCGTCCGGGCTCGTTCTTGTCATAGAGCGTAACGTGCGCGCCGCGGCGGACCAGTTCCCACGCGCAGGACAGGCCGATAATGCCGGCGCCGATGATGGCGATGCTGGGTTGGGAGGGGCGCGAGCTCATGCCGCCTGTCTAGGCGGTTTCACGCACCGAGTGAATGTTCAGGCAGCGGCGGCCTGCACTTTCTGGTGTTCCCAGAAATCGACAAAGGCCTCGGCGAGTTTGCGTTCCTGGAAAATGACTTTCTTCGAGATCGCGCCGGACGGGCTGAACGTCGTCCGCACCATCATGTCAGGTGCGTCGGTCAGGTTCCGTGACAGGCCTGCCAGTTCGAGAATGAAGGCGTCGACTGCATGCGAGAGCAGAGCGTCTTCCTCAGCCGATGAAAGGCTGACGTCCACAATGATATCGTTCATGTCCACCATCCCCATGTCCCCGGGATTGATGCGAGGTAAACGCATCTTTCCCTAGAGTTAAAGCTCTTTCTCCCGGCGCGGGAGCGATTTTGCAGGACAGTGCAAAAAACGGGCAAAGAGTCGCGACCCTTGCTTGTTGCGATTCATTCTCAACTGTGATTGAACCGTCGCAATAGCCCGGAAAGCAGCAGAAAATGACCAAAATTCGTGCGTTGAGCATTGCGACAGCGCTAATTCTCGCGTCCTGCGGGAATCCGCCAGCGACTGCTACCAAAACGGGCAGCCAGAATGAAACACAAGCACCCGCGCCGGTGGCGGCAGGTGTGCTGAATGTGTACTCGGCCCGCCACTATGATTCCGACAAGGACATGTACAAGGCGTTCGAAAACGAGACAGGCATCAAGGTGCGGTTTCGCGAGTCCGGGGCACCGGAACTGCTGGAAACACTGAAGGCGGAGGGCGCGGCGAGCCCGGCCGATGTGGTGATCTCGTCGGATGCCGGCACGCTCTACCGGTTCGAGGCCGAGGGCCTGCTGCAGACGCTCGATTCGGCGGCGCTGAAGGCGGCGGTGCCGGAGCATTTCCGCCAGAAGGACGGCTATTGGTACGGCCTTGCCAAGCGGGCCCGGGTGATTGCCTACGATCCGAAGCGGGTGAAGCCGGAGGAGGTCGCGCACTATACCGATCTCGCAGAACCGCGTTTCCAGGGCGAGGTGTGCATGCGCTCGTCGACCAATATCTACAACTTGTCGTTGATGGGCGAACTGATCGGGCGGCTCGGCGCGGATACGGCGCAGGCCTGGGCGCGCAGCGTGGTGGCGAATTTCGCGCGGCCACCGCAGGGCGGTGACACGACCCAGATCGAGGCGATTGCCGCAGGAGAATGCTCGGTCGCGCTGACCAATCACTATTACTATGTCCGTATGGCCAACGGTTCGGACGCCGAGCGCACGGCGGCAGGGAAAGTTGCGTTGAGCTTTCCGGAGCAGGACGGCGTCGGCACCCATGTCAACGTGACTGGGGCCGGCCTGGCCGCGCATGCGCCGAACCGGGACAATGCGGTCCGGTTCATCGAATGGCTGGCCACGCAGGACGGCCAGACATGGCTGACCGGCGAGACCAAGGAATTCCCGATCCTCGCCGGGGCACCGCTTCCGGAGGGCCTGTCGGCACTGCCGGCGTTCAGGCAGAGCGACTTTCCGCTGGATGAACTCGGCACGCACCAGGCCGAGGCGCAGGAAATCTTCGACCGCGCCGGCTGGAACTGAGGCGGGCTTGGCCGGCCTGACCCTTCCGGCACGATGGCGCGTGCGGCCCGGCGACGGGCCGGCGGCG
>JBGSKI010000166.1:0-2257 GCA_041741315.1 Hyphomonas sp.
GCCTCGGCCACGAACTCGGCCTCGTCGCGAGCCTGCTGCCGCAACTGATCAACGGGCATTTGAAGGCGTGGGAAGGGTCGGGATAAAGTTCGGGGTATCCGGGATCGAATTGGCCGGGCTGCGGGAGCAGGCCCGGCCGCACGTGCTAGACCGTTCCCCCACCTGACCTCCCCCTAAAGGGGGAGGAATCCCTTGCTTAGGGCGACGATCATGCAAACTCGAAAGTTCGACGCCTCAAGAAAGTTCGTTCCTCCCCCTTTAGGGGGAGGTCAGGTGGAGGAAACGGATCGCATCGCGATCCGCCGATCAAGAGGTGGGGGAAGCAGACTCGCCCCAAGCACCGCACGACAAGGCTCACCGCCGGATCAAACGTTAAACCGGAACAGCATCACATCGCCGTCCTGCACGACATATTCCTTGCCCTCCGAGCGCATCTTGCCGGCATCCTTCGCGCCGACATCGCCGCCGAAGGCGACATAGTCTTCGAACGGGATGGTCTCGGCCCGGATGAAGCCCTTCTCGTTGTCGCCATGGATGACGACGGCGGCCTTCGGCGCGGTCCAGCCTCGGCGGATCGTCCAGGCGCGGGCCTCTTTCGGGCCGACCGTGAAATAGGTCTGCAGGCCGAGCAGGTCATAGCCGGCATGGATCAGGCGGGTCAGGCCTGGTTCTTCGAGCCCGAGCGTCTGCAGGAATTCGGTCCGGTCCGGCTCGTCGAGTACGGCGAGTTCGGCCTCGATCTGGGCCGAGAACACGACACAGCCGGCGCCTTCGGTCTTGGCGCGCGCCTCGACCCGCCGGGAATAGTCATTGCCCGTCGCCGCGCTTGCCTCGTCGACGTTCGCCACGAACAGGACCGGTTTGGAGGTCAGGAGTTGCAGCATGTTCCAGGCACGCAGATCGTCCTTCGGCACCACGGCCTTGCGGGCCGGGCGGCCTTCGGTCAGTTCGGCCAGCGCAAGGTCGATCAGCGCCACCTGTGCCTTCGCGTCCTTGTCGCCGGAATTGGCCTTCTTGATCACGCCCGCCTTGCGCTTTTCGAGACTGTCGAGGTCGGCCAGCATCAACTCGGTCTCGACCACTTCGAAATCGGCAATCGGATCGACCTTGCCGCGGACATGGGTGATGTCGTCATTGTCGAAACAGCGCAGCACATAGATGATGGCGTCGGTTTCGCGGATATTGGCGAGGAACTTGTTGCCGAGCCCTTCGCCCTGGCTCGCCCCTTCGACGAGGCCGGCAATATCGACGAAATTCATCCGGGCGGGCACGATTTCCTTCGATCCGGCAACGGCGGCCAGCTTTTCGAGGCGCGGCTCCGGCACCGCGACCTCGCCGACATTCGGCTCGATCGTACAGAACGGGTAATTCGCGGCCTGCGCCGCCGCCGTCTGCGTCAGGGCATTGAACAGGGTCGATTTGCCGACATTCGGCAATCCGACAATTCCGCATTTGAAGCCCATTCCGGCATCCTTCCAATCTTGGTTCCGGGCGGGCAATAGCGGCATTCACGGCAGAAAAACAGGCGCATTTGTCGCCTGAAAGCGGAATCGGGTGGCCAAAAGCAGCGCTTTCACTATGGTCAGGGGCTCGATTCAAGGGGAATGGCATGGCCTATGACGTGTTTCTGGTTTCCGCTCAGGAAGACCTCGACATGGCGAAACTCATCGCCAGGCGCCTGCGCGCGCTGAAATTCAAGGTCTGTCTCAACCAGAAGCAGGGCGACGACACGTTCGATGCCAAGGATGCCCGCGACGCGATGAATTCACAGTCCATGCTGGTCCTGTGGTCGGAGGCCGCGGTGAAAAGCGACTGGGTCCGCGCTGCCGCCTCGGTCGGCCATTCGCGCCCGGGAACGCTGCTGCAGGTCGCCCTCGACAAGACCATCCCGTACGAACCGTTCCGCACCGACAAGCGCCTGCTGATCGACGGAATGACCTCCCGCAAGACGCCGGAAGGCTTCTACCAGGCCGTCGAGGAACTTGGCCGCCGAGACGGCCGCGTCGATCTGCGGACCTGGATGAAATTCACCGCGAAGCAGGACGATGAGCGCATCGACTGGCTCGCCGCCCACCCGGCCGATCCGCTCGCCATCGACGCGCAGAAGAAACGCGAGAAGGATCTCGGCACCAAGCCCGCTCCGGCGCCTGCCGCTGCCGGCGCAGCCGTTCTCGCCGCCGCCGCGATCAAGTCGGTTCCGGCCAATGGCAATGGCACCAAATCCGCCATGGGCGGCTCGTCGCTGCGCGCGGGCAGC
>JBGSKI010000167.1:0-2343 GCA_041741315.1 Hyphomonas sp.
CCCCGAGGCGACCGGCACGGCGGCTGAGCCTGGCATTCTCGCCCCCGCCGGAATCATCGAGGCGCGCCGCACCCATCTCAAGGCCGTCGGCAAGGCCTTCAAGACGATCAGCGACGAATTGAAGGCCAGCGGGCCCGACCCGGCCAGGATCCGGCACGCAGCCGGCACCATTCCGGCCGAGATCGCCACCATGTCCGACTGGTTTCCAGCCGGAACCGGGCCAGAATCCGGCACGAAAACCGATGCCCTGCCAGTGATCTGGGAAACCCGCGCCGACTTCGACTCGAAGATCGCCGACCTCCAGGCCGCTGCCGCAACCCTTGAATCTGCTGCACAGGCCGGCGACATCCCCGGCATCGCCGAAGCCTTCAAGGCCACCGGCGGCGCCTGCAAGTCCTGCCACGAAACCTACCGCGCCGACGACTAGGCAACATGACCTCCGGAAGGCCCCAAATCCGCATCTGGGACTGGACCATCCGCCTGTTCCACTGGCTCGCCGTCCTGCTTGTCGGCGCGATGTGGTGGACGGCGGAACAGGGCTTGATGGACTGGCACCGCCGCCTCGGCCTCACCCTGCTGGGCCTGCTGGTGTACCGCATCATCTGGGGCCTGATCGGGCCCCGGACGGCGCGCTTTTCCCATATGTTGTTCCGGCCCGCCGCGCTCGCCGCCTATGTCCGTGACCTCCGCCAGGGCACCCACCGGCCCACCTTCGGGCACAACCCGGCCGGCACGCTCAGCGTCTTCGCCCTGCTCCTCGCCCTCCTGACCCAGGTCGGCAGCGGGCTCTTCTCGGTCGATACCGTCGGCCTGGAATCCGGCCCGCTCGCCCGCTTCGTCTCGTTCGAAACCGGCCGCCTCTTCGCCGAAATGCACGAGATCAGTTTCCTCATCCTGCGCATCCTGATCCTCGTCCACATCCTTGCCGTCGCCGTCTACCTGTTGGTCCTGCGCGACAACATCCTGCGCCCGATGATCACCGGAAACCGCGCGCCGGAAGACTTCGGCACCGGCGCATTGGCCGGCAGCTCCGCCCCATGGCCCCGCATCCTGATCGCCGCCACCCTCGCCGCCGCAACCGTCACAGCCATCCTCACCGCCGGCGGCTGAAGCGGACCCGGCCGGGACTCATCCTGAGCGAAGTCGAAGGATGAGCGAAGTCGAAGGATGAGCGACGCGTCTTTCCCCCACCCGAACCCGGCGCACCCCAATCCCCGCACCACATCCCGCGCCCCGGAAGCAAATCACTCCACCCCCGCGAAACCCGGTCTATCCCGCGCGGATGATCTGGCAGCTCTT
This sequence comes from Hyphomonas sp., assembly GCA_041741315.1. Classification (GTDB taxonomy): domain Bacteria; phylum Pseudomonadota; class Alphaproteobacteria; order Caulobacterales; family Hyphomonadaceae; genus Hyphomonas. The sequence continues at coordinate 1,300 of JBGSKI010000167.1, forward strand.
CCTCCGTGCCCTGCACATTGTCCCGGTCCTCTACTGGCCCCGGATGCTGTTCGGCCTGATCCGGGCGCAGGCCTGGTGCGACCAGACGCGCCGCCCCTGCATGATCCATATCGGCCTCACCGGCCTTGTCCGCCGAGATTGTTTTTCTCGATCATCTAGGCTCGCCGTATCTCAACCAGTGGACTATGAATGCTTTGCGCACACTCTTCGGGAATCCTAGCCTCAGCAACCGAAGGAACCACCAATGATCAGGTCTCTACTCTGGGTAGTATTCGTTTTGCTGGGTGCTGGATTACCCGCCTGCGCCAGATCGCCGGGTTCTGACATGGGTCCCGCAGAGCGTGAACATGCCGTGCGATTAGTCTTCTATGATTTCCAGGATGAAAGAGTGACGTTGAGCATAAACGGAACTCTTATCGTCGATCAGACCATGGCATCGACACATGCCTCCTCGACAGGACTGAACGAAATAGTCCAATCGACTCTCACGGACGATAATCTCTTCGTTCTTCGTTGGGGCGGACGTGAAGTGCAGATGACCGTTCACGCCGATCCGGACACGCGGATTGTGTACATTACGCCCGGAGTTGAGCCGAATATCTGGACGAGTGAGTCCGGCGCCGTCCAGCTTGATTGACGCAGGCATTGTCAGCCCAAACGGCCTTGAGACGGCCGGGCAAGGCGGTTAGCCTCAGAACAGAAGCTGGCGGATACCCTGTGCGTCTTTCCCCCACCCGAACCCAACGCACCCCAATGCCTGCGCCACATCCCGGGCCCCGGAAACAAATCACTCCACCCCCGCGAAACCCGGTCTATCCTGCGCGGATGATCTGGCAGCTCTTCCTCCGTGCCCTGCACATTGTCCCGGCGATCTACTGGCCCCGGATGCTGCTCGGCCTGATCCGGGCGCAGGCCTGGTGCGACCGGACCCGCCGCCCCTGCATGATCCATATCAGCGTCACCGGCCTCGTCCGCCTCATCGCGGCGGCCGACCCCGCACCCGATGCGAGCGCCTATACCTACGACGCCCCGCGCCTGCCGGCC
>JBGSKI010000168.1:0-4963 GCA_041741315.1 Hyphomonas sp.
CGAGCACGGCAATCGCCTGGAACACCGTCACCGCCGCCAGGGTCGCACTCGCCCGCAGCAGCACATCGTCCGATGCGAGCGACAGCGACGCTCCGCGATAGGCCACCGCCGAAAGTCCGAACAACCCGCCCGAGGCAATCCCGATCCACACCTTGTTGTCGATCCGGAACCGCGCCGTCCCTGTCCCGCCCGGCATCGAGACAAGCACGACGCCGGCAAGGCTGATCAGGATCGCCGCCACCGCACCGAAGGTCAGTCCCTCCCCGAGCAGGACAATCCCGAACAGCGCCGTCTGCAGTGGCTCGGTCTTGGTGAACGCCGTCGCCACCGCGAAATTCGTCTTGCCGAACAGGCTGATCAGCAAGCCCGTCGCGACGATCTGCGCCAGGCCGCCGCATGCTCCGTAGGCGAAGAACGTTGCGGGCGGAATGCCCAGCGGCCAGCTGGCCTGCGCGCCGAGCACCGTATAGAGCAGCACGGCCAGCGGCGCGGCATAGATGAACCGGGTCGCCGTCGCGCCCCATGTGCTGAGCCGCCCCTTGAGCGATTTCTGCAACATGTTGCGCAGGTTCTGCGAGAAGGCAGCCGCAAGGGTTACCGGGATCCACAATTCCATGGAACGGCCAGTTCAGGTCTGGAGGAGGAAATGCGGCCTAGGCCGCCCGGCGCTTCGCCTTGCGGGTCTCGAGCTTGTTGACCGCGTGCAGGTAAGCCTTGGCGCTCGCCACCAGCGTGTCCGGATCGGAGGCCCGTCCGGTTGCCATGAAGCCGTCGGCATCGTTGAGGCGCACCGACACCGTCGCCTGCGCGTCCGTCCCGCCGGTCACCGCATGCACCTGGTAAAGGTCCAGCCGGCCCTCGTGCGGCATCAGCGACTTGATCGCGTTGAACACCGCATCGACCGGGCCATTGCCGCGCGCGATGGCGAACTTCTCCTCGCCGTTCAGAACGAGGTCGATTTCCGCCGTCTGCGGACCTTCGGTGCCGCACACGACGCGCAGCCGCTTGAACACGACACGCTCGCCTTCCTCGGCGAGCTGGTCGTCGACCAGCGCGACGATGTCATCGTCGAACACGTGCTTCTTCTTGTCGGCCAGCGCCTTGAAGCGCTTGAACGCATCGTTCAGCACGTCGCCTTCCAGCACATAGCCGAGCGATTCCAGCTTGTCGCGGAATGCGTGCCGGCCGGACAGCTTGCCCATCACCAGCGAGGTCTTGGCGACGCCGACATCTTCCGGCTTCATGATCTCGTAGGTCTCGGAATTCTTCAGCATGCCATCCTGGTGGATGCCGCTCTCGTGCGCGAAGGCATTCTTGCCGACAATCGCCTTGTTGTACTGCACCGGGAACCCGGTAATCCGGCTGACCATGGCCGAGGCGCGCGACAGGTATTCCGATTTCACACTGTGCGTGTACGGCAGGCTGTCGGCCCGCACGCGCATCGCCATGACGACTTCTTCCAGCGCCGCATTGCCGGCCCGTTCTCCGAGCCCGTTGATCGCGCACTCGACCTGGCGCGCACCATTGGCAACCGCCGAGATCGAGTTCGCCACCGCGAGGCCGAGGTCATTGTGGCAATGCGCCGACCAGATCACCTTGTCGGAATTCGCCACGTTCTCGATCAGGCGCCGGAACAGCGCGCCATATTCGTCCGGGTGGGAATAGCCGACCGTGTCGGGAATGTTGATCGTCGTCGCGCCACTGCGGATCGCAAGGTCGATGCACTGGCACAGGAAGTCGAACTCGGTACGGGTCGCATCCTCGGCGCTCCATTCGACATCGTCAACAAGACCGCGTGCCTGCGTCACCGACCGGCCGACCGCTTCGAGCACCGCGTTCGGGCCCATCTGTAGCTTGTGCTTCATGTGCACCGGACTGGTCGAGATGAACGTGTGGATGCGCGGGCGGGCGGCCTGGCGCACGGCCTCGCCGCAGCGGGCGATGTCGTTCGGCGTCGAGCGGGCGAGGCCGCAGATGATCGCGTTCTTCGATTGCTTCGCGATCTGGCTCACCGCCGCGAAGTCGCCCTCGGAAGAGGCGGGGAAGCCCGCCTCGATCACATCGACCCCCATGTCCTCCATCAGGCTGGCAAGTTCGAGTTTCTCGCCATGCGTCATGGACGCGCCGGGCGATTGTTCGCCGTCGCGCAGGGTCGTGTCAAAGATGCGGATCTGGTTCGATTGGGTCATGGCAGGCGGCCTGGTCTTTTGGGGTGTCGGAAGGGGCTCGATTTCATCCCCTGACCGTGCGCCTGCCCCGTCTAGGCGTGGGCAACCCGCACCGGCCAGGGGCCGGTAAGAAGCAGGAGAAGGGGCAAATTCTTGCGCATGGCGGCGTTATTCCGCTGGATCAGCCTGATTGTCAACCGCATCTGTTGGGATCAGCGGAACAGATTGCCTCCCGCCATTGACGCGGGCGCGCACCCAGAGCGCGATAAGCACATAGACTGCAACCGCTGCGAGCGCCGCAAGCACCGCCGTCACCGGATTTCCGGCCAGCGCCGACATCAGGCTGTGCCCGGCAAACGCGATCAGCACGATCTTGGGCAGGGTTCCGACGGCCATGCCCGCCATATAGTGCCAGAATTTCGCGCCGCTGACGCCGAACGCCATGTTGACCATCAACACCGGCCCGGTCGGCACGTTGCGGACAATCGCGCTCGCCGCGAACGCATTGCGGCCGATGAAGCCCGCCATCCGGTTCGCCGTCTTGCCGGCATAGCGCCGGAACATTTCCTCGCCCGCCAGCCGCCCGACCCAGAAGGTCAGCGCGCCCGACGCCATGGTCGCGATCCAGGAATAGGCCGCGCCATACCATGGCCCGAACACCGCCACCGCCGCCGCGATCAGCGCGAATTGCGGCATCCCGAAAAATGCCGAGACGCAGAACACGACCACCAGCGCCGGCAGGCCCCACGGGCTGTCGGCCATGCTGTCCATCCAGGCCGTCATCGCATTGCCGTCCGGCAGCAGGCCGAACTTGCCGAGCGCGAACACGGCCAGCACCAGCGCCAGCAACAACCCGCCCAGAAGCACGGCCCGGCGTGCCGGTTGCTCTGCAGCAGGGGATGTCGGAACCTTGTCGCTCATGCGCGCACCGTGTGTCGCCGCCACTTCCCCACGTCAAGCACCCGCATGCCGCCCCACTGCCCGTTCACGGCATATGTGATCGGCGTGCCGCAGGACGGTCGCGGTGAACTCCAAGGATTTGGTTGTGGCTGCTTGCCGGCATTTGCCGACGGCCCGCCCGGTCGGTCTTTTGGTTGCGGAGGACCTTTCCCATCCGCGGGATCGACGCTTTGAGTCTACTCGCAGACCTGCACGTCGCGGCATATGTTCGTCCCATCCGGGCTCTGCACGCATTGGGTGGACGTCGTACAACGCGCGACAGGGTTGGCGGGCGCGGCACCTCCTGCTGGCGCTCCGCCACCAACAGCCGGGCCAATCCTCAGTGGCGTCAATTGGCCGTTTGCTTCGATCTCCCTGTGTGCGCCTCGCACGAAGTCTGCCATTTCGGCCCTCAGCGATGGATCGACATGCGCCGCGTCATAGCGGTCCAACCAGATCTTTCCCAAGGCCAGGTCCTTGGGTTCGTCCCAAGGCCGGAAATGCGGCGGCCCCATGGCGCGGAGCGCCAGACGCGCCATCGACAAGGGATCGCCTGCGCTGGCCGCCTTCTCCCATAGTTGCAGGGCAAGTTCCCGCTCTTCGAACATCGCAAATTCGCGGATCGCTGGCGCATACCCTTCGTTGATCAGTTCCAGCCAGTCACCGGCAAGCTCCGGATACTTCTCGCCCCGAAGCTTGGCCCGGATGAACCGGGCGGGCTGATCGCCGGTCTGCGCCAGCGCGTCCAGCTCCTGATGGTATCTCGCCTTGTACGCCGCCTGCTCGGCCTGAAGCCGCTTGAGCGTGAATGCCGTGGCCTTCACCTCCCGCTTTTCGAAATCCGAATAGCGCGTGTCGCCAGCCCGATCGAAGGGCCGGAAATAATCACTGTAGAGGACGTAGTAATGCATCGCGAGAAGCTCGCGCGCACGCACGTCGCCCGCATCCGCCAATGCTTCGACCTCCGGAAGGTTTGGTGAATTGACTTCCGGAATCACCGACTTCCTGACGATCAGGTGAAAGATACCCTGGTCCCACAGGCATTTGGGCGCACCAAAAATGAGCTCTTCGTCAGCGGGATCGTCGGCGGCAACCGCCACAGGTGTGTCGGCGCGCGCGCCGGTCATGGCAGCAGGCGTCCCCATGAGAATTGCAAACAGAGCCATCAAAACAACAGGCACGCGCATCTTGGAATCCAATGTCGGTCAGCCCCGCCGGCGACTCGCCAACGTTAAATCAGAGTACTCGCAAACTCAAGGCCTGCACGCGGATGCCCGCATCGGAATCGCAATAAAAAGCGGCACAGCCATTTGACGGCTCCGCCTCCACCGCCCTACCCCGCTGCTGCCGCCGCACTCGCCCAGGCCCACTGGAAATTGTAGCCGCCGAGCCAGCCGGTGACGTCGACGCATTCGCCAATGAAGAAAAGCCCCGGAACATGCCGGCTCTCCATCGTCCTCGATGACAGTCCGTCCGTGTCGACCCCTCCGGCCGTGACTTCCGCCGTGCGCCAGCCCTCGGTGCCGGCCGGCCGCACAATCCACGCCGTCAGGCCAGACGCCAGCCTTTCCAGGGCCTCATGCGAGGCATCCGCCAGCCGCAATCCGGCCGGAAGCCCCCCACGGTTCAGCACCAGTGCGGCCAGCCGTTTGGCGAACAGGCCCTCCAGAACGGTGCCCAGCGTCTGCTGCGGCCGGTCGCGCTTGGCCGCCTTCAGCGTCTCCGCAAGGTCAATTCCCGGCAGCAGGCGCAGCGCCACCGCCTCGCCCGGCGCCCAATAGGACGAGACCTGCAGCATGGCCGGCCCGGACAGGCCCCGGTGCGTGAACAGCATCGCCTCCTCGAACACCGCCCCG
>JBGSKI010000169.1:0-6698 GCA_041741315.1 Hyphomonas sp.
GGCCGCGCACCAGCACCCGGCGCGCCTCTTCTCCCGGCTTCGAGGCCACGGGCAGCACTGTGATCTCCCCGGTCTGCCGGTCGAACGCGGCAAGGATGCGCGCCAGCTCCGCCGCCCGGTGCACCATCACCACTGGCGCCCGGGGCTTTGCTGCAAACACCATCGCCTTCACCCATCCGGCGAGGTCGAGCGATTCCAGATACGCGCCTTCCTTGCCTTCGCCCGGCCCGGCGATCCGCCCCGGCTCGAAATAGGGCGGATTGGCGAACACGAGATCGAACCGGTTCTCGTGCCCCGCCACCCAGGCAGAGGCTTCGCCCGCCTCGACCGTGACCCTTCCGGCAAACCCGTTCGCCTCGACGCCGAGCCCGGCCAGACCGGCAGCGCTCTCGTCCGCATCGATCCCGGTGAACCGCACCCCGGCCAGCCGGAATGCCGCAGGCAGCAGCGCCCCGCCACTGCCGCAGCCAATCTCCAGCGCGTCCCCATCCGCCTTGCAGGCAACAGCCGCCGCCAGCAGCAGCGAATCCGTCCCCGCCCGGAACCCGGTTTCCGCCTGAACCAGGCGCACCCGGCCCTGGTAAACGCTGTCATGCGTCACCAACCGCGTTCGACCCCCGCCAGCGCCGCGTCCGCCTGCGCCTTCAGGTCTTCCGGCACCATCACCCGGCGCGGGAACGCGCCGATATTGCCCTCGACAGCGGAAATATGCCGGTCGGCCACGAAATACTCGATGCCGGCTTCCTGCAGCAGGTGTTCGACATAAGAGAGCTTCACCGGATCGTTCGTCCGGAACACTTCCAGCATCAGCCGACGACAGACGAGCGCAGGTTGATATCAACCGATCGGGCATCGTACACCGTCGGACGGTCCGGCTTCGGGCCAGAACCTGTAACAATTTCAAGTACTTCGGTCACCGGCGCGGACGATCCGCCGAGCGGCAGGGCAATCCCGACACCGACACCCACCCCGCTGCCATAAGAGCCCGACGACCCGCCAACGCTCACCGACGTGCCGCCGCCGCTACGACCGCGCACGCTTTCGTCCTCGGTATAGCTGCTGGTGATCTCGAACCAGTCCTTGCCGTCCTGCAGCGTGATCTCGGCTGCCCGCAGCAACGCAAGGTCCCGCGCCCGCCCGGCATCCTTGTCCGTGTAGGAAATCCGGTGGCGGCCGGTCTCGATGACCTGCGAGGAATAGCCCATCGCCCCGTCGCGACTGGCCGGGCCATATGGCGCTGTGCTGGCGCAACCGGCCACCAGGATCAGCGCAAGGAACAAGCTTGGCGTTTTCATGCCCGTATCTAAGCCTCAATTCGCGATTTCCGCCAGTCCCTGCCTTACGCGCTGCGGCGCGCACTGTTCCCGGCATGCGGCCCGGTGCCGCGTGTTGCTTGCCCTGCCTTTCGCTTAGTCCTACTTCACCGCTTGTACGTAACCTTCTGGAGCCCCGCTTGACCCTGTCGCCCCAACCGAAAGGCAAGACTGCCCAAGGCTCAGCGGTGGACCGCATGCAGGCCCTGGTTGCCGATGACCTGGTCGCGGTCGAGCACCTGCTCGCCACCCGCGCCGCCAGTCCCGTCGCCGTCATTCCAGACCTCTCAGGCTATATTGTCTCGGCCGGCGGCAAGCGCCTCAGGCCCCTGCTGACGCTGATCGCGGCCCATGCCGTCGGCAAGGCGAATGCCTCGACCCACGCCCTCGCCGCCGCAGTGGAATTCATCCACACCGCCACGCTCCTGCACGACGATGTCGTCGACGACAGCGACCTGCGCCGCGGCAAGCCCGCCGCCAAGGCGATCTGGGGCAACAAGGCCTCGATCCTGGTCGGCGATTTCCTGTTCGCCCGCGCCTTCAATCTTCTGGTCGAAACCAACAGCCTCGAAATCCTCAACCGCCTCGCCACCGCCTCGACCACCATTTCCGAAGGCGAAGTGCGCCAGCTCGCCGCCATGGCCGCGCGCGACCTGCCGACCGAAGACTATCTCGCGATCGTCGAGGCCAAGACCGGCGCGCTGTTCGAGGCAGCCGCCGAAACCGGTGCCATGTCGGCCGGCGGCCACCAGTACGCCCACGCGCTCGCCACCTATGGCAAGAATCTCGGCCTTGCCTTCCAGATCATCGATGACGTGCTCGACTATGGCGGCACCACGGCCGTGATCGGCAAGTCGGTCGGCGACGATTTCCGCGAATGCAAGATCACCCTGCCGGTGATCATCGCCAAGCGCCGGGGCTCCGACGAAGACCGCGCCTTCTGGGACCGCGCCTTCCATCCGGACACCCAGCAGGATTCCGACCTCGCCCATGCCGTGCACCTGATCCGCGCCACCGGCGCCGCAGAGGCGACAGTGCAGGAAGCCGAAGCCTATGCCGCCCTCGCCAAGGGCGCGCTGCGCACCCTGCCGGCCAGCCCCTACCGCACCGCCCTCGAAGACCTCGCCGACTTCTGTGTCAGCCGGGCCTACTAAGGGCAGCACGGCACCGGCGCGCTATTTCAGCGGCAGGAACACATCCGCCACCGCCTCATGCTCCGGTACTTCAGGCGGGAAGCTCATGCGCTGGCAATAGATTGGGAAATCGCGGGCTTCTTCCCCGCTCGCCGGCAACCAGTCGCGATAGAGATACAGCGCCGCAGGCTCCAGGTTGTGGGTATTGCCAACCACGCGCAGCACCGCGCACCGTCCGCCCGGAATCTCGCCGGCCTTGACCTCCCCCTCATCCGCAGCAATCGGCTTTTCGGTCCCGACGCACAGGTCCACGCTGTAGTCGGCTGGCACATCAGGGCGCCGCTCGGAGCGCCAGACGGTGAACGTTGGGCTCGTCCTCGGGTGCAGCCCGGCGGCCTGCCGCCAGGCGATGAAGCGCTGGATGCTGGCGGGGAGCGTGTCCGGGTCGCCCCGGTGCTCGATGATCGCCACCGGAATCGCCGCCACGTCGCGGATGATCACGTCATCTGTCGTATAGGTCTTGTGCATGAGTTTGCTCCTTGCGTTGTCGAGTGGCCCGAAGGCCGCCAGCCACGGCTCCCAATCGGGAGACTTCCGGAACGCAGACGGCGACTGCCCGAACCGTTGCCGGAACGCCCGCGCAAACGCATCCGGCGCGTCATACCCGGCATCCATCGCGATCTCCGTCACGCTCTGCGCGCCCTTGTAGGCAAGCTGGAATGACGCCCGCTTCATCCGGGCAAGCTGGACATAGCGATGCACCGACAGCCCGAACATCGCCGTGAATTGCCGGTGGAAATGGAACTTCGAGAAGGCCGCCACACCGGCCACCGTTTCGAGGTCCAGGTCATCGTCAAGATGCCGGTCGATATGGTCGAGCGCCCGCTGCATCCGGGCGTGATAGGTTTCAAGTGCCGCCGTCATCGTCCCTTCCTCCGTGGCACGCCCATCTAGCCGCCGGCGCCCCCACCCCGCTCGACCGATCTTGCGGTTTGCCATCACAGGCGAAACGGGTACGCTCGGCAACACACAGCAGCAGGACAACGGAGCCTTTCATGAGAATTCTCGGCGCCCTCCCGATCCTCCTCGCCCTGCTCGTCGCACGGCCCGCCCAAGCCGAGGACTGGCAGGCCCTCGCCAGCAAGCATTCGGTCGAGCTTGCGGACTTCACCTTCCACACCGGCGAGACGCTGCCCTTGGTCACCATGACCTGGTACACGCTCGGCACGCCGCGGCGCGATGCCGGCGGCCACATCGCCAACGCGGTCCTCCTGCTGCACGGCACCGGCGGCGATGGCTTGTCCCTGCTGCGCCCGTCCTTCGGCGACGAATTGTTCGGACCCGGACAACCGCTCGACCTTGCGACCCACTACATAATCTCGCCCGACAATCTCGGCCATGGCGGCAGTTCCAGGCCGAGCGACGGCCTGCGCGCCGCCTTCCCGCGCTACGATTATGACGACATGGTCGCCGCGCAATACCGCATGCTGACTGAAGGCGCGGGCGTCGACGAACTCGACCTGATCGTCGGCACATCGATGGGCTGCATGCACGCCTTCGTCTGGGGCGAGACGCATCCCGGCTTCGCCCGCCGCCTCGTGCCCCTCGCCTGCAACGCCGTGGAAATCGCCGGGCGCAACCGGATGTTCCGCCAGATGATCATCGACGGGTTCGAGCAGGACCCCGCCTATGATGGCGGCAATTATGCCGACGCCGCAGACCTGACAACCGGCATCGCGATCTGGGCCAACACGCTGGTGCTCGCCGGCTCGAACCCTTACCGGATGCAGGCCGAAGCCCCGGCCCGCGACGCCGCCATCGACCAGCTGCACGCCACGCTCGCGCGCTACACCGCCCATCCCGCCGACCCGAACGACACGATCTACCAGTTCGACGCCTCGCGGAACTACAATCCCGCGCCGCGCCTTTCGGAAATCACCGTGCCCGTCCTGTGGATCAATTCGGCGGACGATTTCATCAACCCGCCGGGCCTCGGCGACCCCGAAGCCCTTGCCGCGCAGATGCCAAACGCCCGCTTCGTCCTCGTCCCCGCCAGTCCCGAAACCCGCGGCCACGGCACCCACACCTGGCCCATCTTCTGGAAAACCGACCTGGAGCATTTTCTCGCGGATTATCCGTAGGGGGATGGTCTGCTTACAAAACAATCAGGCGGAACTGCCCACCCGTAGGGTGCATTCAGCGCAGCGCAATGCACCGCTTTGGCCCGGATACCAGGAATGGCACCGCGCTACCGCCAGCTATTCCAGCGGAAGGAATTCGCCGAGAACTGCTGTAGTTCGATGTTAGCTGCGTGTCTGATAACGCTAGCAAGGACGGATGACCATCTCGCGGCTACTGCTCAGGGCATTTATCGGGAAAGTTGTTGGTACCTCGTCCTCGGCTACCTGTGATGTCGCCGCCAGATGTGACTGCAAGAGCGAACGGAAAACCTTCAGCGCCATCGCCTTCGCAGTCTTCGGGAAGTACGCCCACGGCTACATTCATATTGTAAGATCCAAATTCCTGCTCGTAATCAAAGTCCGTCACGTAGATGTTGCCCGATAGGTTCCGACGTTTGCCGATGGCCATGGCGCCGAGAGTTTCAGTCTCAAAATCTATGTCGGCCAAGACGGCTTCCAGTTTTTGATCCGTAACGTGTGAAGCGATCCAGGATGAGCGGACTTCATCGGCGGACTTGAATAGATCGTATTGTGCTGCTGCTGGTCCGTTCAGCCCGCTTGCGACTTGCCGGAAACCATCTTCCTCGTTCGGCTCGGAATAGAACTCGCTTGCCGCAACAGTCATCACCGGCTCCGGGCCTTCTTCGACACCTTGAGCGGCCTCATTCATGACGGTTTGAAGGCGCCGGATTTCCTCCATGACAGGGGAGTTCACATCTATCGCGCCTTGCCCGCTAGTGAGTTTATTCATCGCCTGCCGCGCTTCTAGATAGGCGGGAATTTGAAGAAGCTTCGCCAGATGTTCAACATTCCAGAGGCGCACTGCGAGTTGGTCCGAAGCCACGCCGTCATATAAATCCCTGCGGGCTTCGCCCTTGTATGACCAGCCCGGGTTGTAGCTGGCTCCTAGCTCTATCGGTGTGGCACGAAGCAAACTGAAGAGCTCGTCGCTCCGAGCTTTGTCCACATAAGGCTCATCAAAACCCAAGCCGCCATATGTTGCATAGATTAGTCCGTAAAGCTCGCCAACGCGCCCCTCATCACCCTCGCCTGCAGGCTCGAAGATCGTCATGTCGGTCATAGCCCGAACCTGCCCTGTTAACAGGACAAGGTTTGCCTCGAACTTCTTGTCTTCAGACGCGCAGATGTTCGTCGCTTCAAAAAGCTCAAAAGCATTTAGTTCCAAACGTCGCTCAACAGCCAAGCTGCAAGGTGACAAACCGGTCGAAGGCGGCGGCGACGCGAACGTTCGCTGGGCACATGATCCAATGAGAACTAACGCAATAAGACACAGTGAGCGCGGACGGAAACTCAACCAACGAGGCATCGACTTCTCCACCAGTTCTCGAAATCCAGTTTGCGGTGTCTTAGCGGGTTTGTCACGCTTGGGAAAGGTAGCGAATTGTCCAGGACGGCCATTCACTGCCGGCGCTCCAAATGTCCGCTCCGGGCCATTTCCGGCCCTTCCCGCACCCTTCGAAACCTACCCCTTCGCCGCACCCAACCTGTGCCCAAGCGTCACCCGCTGCCAGGTCCAGAGCGCCACGCCCGCGGCGAGCAATCCCGCGAAGGCCCAGAACGCGCGGTCCGGCGGCGTCGCCATCGCGACGCCCGAACAGACCGCCGAAAACCCCCACCACACCATCGCCACCGGCGGGTGGCGCCAGCCTGAGCGGAGCAGCAACTGGTAGGCATGGTCGCGGTGCGCCTGCAGAATGTGCCGCCCGTGCCGCGCCCGCCAGGCCACCGTCATGCAGACATCGACGAGGAAGGGCAGAACGATGATCGCGCTGGTCCACACGCTCGCCTGTTCCGCCACGACCATGCCGGTCCCGGCCAGCAATCCGCCAAGTCCCAGCGACCCGGAATCCCCGGCATAGAGCCGCCCCGGCAGGTTCCACACCAGGAACCCGATTATCGCCGCCGCGCCGAGCAGGGCCAGCACTGCTTCCGGCGCCTGCCCCGCGTTCAGGATCCACCCCATCCCGCACAGCATGATCGCCACGCACCCCATGGCGAGCCCGTTCGACCCGTCCATGAAGTTCACCGCATTCATCATCACGAACAGCCAG
>JBGSKI010000170.1:0-2786 GCA_041741315.1 Hyphomonas sp.
CTTTGCGGCGGCGTCGGCGCGCTTCATCTCGCCGTCGCGCACCGCCTTCTGCATCACCAGCCAGCTCGCCGCCTGCATCAGGCGCGTCGTCAGTTCCATGCTCCAGGCGGCATAGGTCAGGCCCGGTTCGCGCGGCAGGGATTTCGAATGCTCGCGTCCGGCGCCGTCGAGATAGCTCGCGGTTTCCTCGACCAGCGCCATGCCGCGCGCAAACACCGTGTCGAACAGTTTGCCGCCGGTGAACGCATCGCGTCCGCCTTCATCCTGTCCCGGCGACTTTTCTGCTGCCATGTTCCCATCCCCGTTCGCCGGACGTATTTCCCGGACTTTAAGACCCCAGCCCTTTCCGGGCACTTAATCGCCGCCGCCAAACAGCGCATCGGCTGCTGCCTTCTGCGCCTTCTTGCGGGCAATCTCCACCTCGCATTTCAGGATGCCCTCTTTCAGCGTCTCGATCCGCGCTTCCAGTTCGGCCACCGACATCTGTTCCAGCGTCTGGCGCGTGTTGACCAGGATCGGTTCTTCATCCGGGGTCGCCATGCCTGCCTCCTGTTTACAGCCCGCCGGGGTTCATCAAAGCAGAAACCCGCGCTACATGCGACTCCGCAACAGGAGAGAAAGTCCCATGTCAGGAACCATGCAGGCCGTCATCGCGACGGATGGTGCCGCCCTCCAGCTCGGCGATACGGCAAGACCGGAACCCGGCCCGAACGAAATTCTCGTCAAAACCGCGTTTTCCGGCCTCAACCGGGCCGATCTCGTGCAGCGCGCCGGGGCCTATCCCCCACCGCCGGGCGCCTCGACCATCATGGGCCTTGAAGTCTCCGGCACGGTCGAGGCCGTCGGCAGCACGGTCACCCGCTGGAAACCCGGCGACCGGGTCTGTGCCCTGCTCGCCGGGGGCGGCTATGCCCAATATGTCGCCGTCGATGAAGGCTCGGTCTTCCCCGTGCCCGAAGGCATGAGCCTCGACCAGGCCGCCTGCCTGCCGGAAGCCATGATGACCGTCTGGGCGAATGTCTTCGACCGGGTCGACCTCAAGGCCGGCGAGAATTTCCTCTGCCATGGCGGCACCAGCGGCATCGGCGTGATGGCGATCCAGATGGCCCGCGTCGCCGGCGCCGCGAAAGTCTTCGCCACCGCCGGCTCCGACGAGAAATGCCTGCTCGCCTCCAGCCTCGGCGCCACCCGCGCGATCAATTACAGGACCGAGGATTTCGAAGCCGTCGTCCGCGCCGGGGGCGGCGCCGATGTCACCCTCGACATGGTCGGCGGCGACTATATCCAGAAGAATATCTCGGTTTCCAACCCGGATGGCCGGATCATCAATATCGCCTACCAGAACGGCTTCCAGGCGACTGTCAATTTCGCCCCCGTCCTGATGAAGCGGCTGACCCTTGCTGCCACCACGCTGCGGGCCCGGCCGGTGCCGGAGAAGCGCCGCATCCGCGACGCCGTCGAGCGCGATTTCTGGCCGCACGTTGCCGGCGGCACGATCCTGCCGGTTCTGCACAAGGTCTACCCCGCCGCCGAAGCCGAGCAATCGCACCGGATGATGGCCTCCGGCACCCATTCCGGGAAAATCCTGCTGGCCTGGTAGATCGGCCCAAGGTGAGGCCCGGCCTTTCCATCCGGCGCGCCTTCCCCTATAAGCCCGCCCAAGGTTCAGTGTTCGCCTGACCCCATCCGCCCGGCACGCTGTGCCGGGCGGCTGCATTTCAGGCCCCCACATTCAGGGAGTTACCCATGTCCGAAGTTCTCATGCCGAAGGCCACCGCCGTCTGGCTGCTCGACAATACCAGCCTCACCTTTCCCCAGATCGCGGCCTTCTGCGGCCTGCACCACCTGGAAGTGAAGGGCATTGCCGATGGCGACGTCGCCGAGAACATGCGCGGCGTCGACCCGATCGCCGGCGGCATCCTCTCGCGCGAGGAAATCGGCCGTGGCGAGAGCGACCCGGATTATGTCCTCAAGGTCCAGACCTCCAAGATCGCCCATATCCCGCAGCCGAAGCGCAAGGGCAGCCGCTACACCCCGGTCATCCGCCGCGCCGACAAGCCGGACGCCGTCGCCTGGTTCATCCGCAACCACCCGGAAGTCACCGACGCGCAGATCACCAAGCTGATCGGCACGACCAAGTCGACGATCAACAATGTCCGCGACAAGAGCCACTGGAACGCCGGCAATATCCGCCCGGTCGACCCGGTGACCGCCGGTCTGTGCACCCAGATCGAACTCGACGAGATCATCACCAAGGCCGCCGACCGCCGCCGCAAGATGGACGCCGAAAAGGCCGCCCGTTCCGAGGGCCCGGGCCTGCAGCCCGCGCATGACGAACCGGCCGCCTATGACGAGCCGGAGCCCGAGAACGTACACAGGAAGCCGATCTCCGCCGACGACGTGTTCCGCGACTTCGACTAGGCCCTTTCCAGAGACTTTCCACATGACATCCCGCGTCCAGCTGCCCCCGTCCCCCGCCGTCGGCATTGTCGGTGCCACCGGCCTTGTCGGCGAAATGATGCGCGACATCCTGGCCGGGCGGAATTTCCCGCTCGCCTCGATCCGCCTGTTCGCCTCGCCGAAATCCGCCGGCTCGGTGCTGCGTTTCAAGGACCGGAACATTGTCGTCGAGGATGCCGGCACCGCCGATTTCAAGGGGCTGGACATCGTCTTCTTCTCGGCCGGCGGGTCGACCTCGCGCCAGCTTGCCCCGAAGGTTGCCGCCGCCGGCGCCATCGTGATCGACAATTCCTCGGCCTGGCGCGCCGATCCGGACGTGCCGCTGG
>JBGSKI010000171.1:0-3624 GCA_041741315.1 Hyphomonas sp.
GCCGATGCTGGCGGCACGCGTGTGCCGAGCGTCCGCTGGTAATAGGCCTGCACGAGTCGTGTCAGCGCACCGAGTTGGCGCGCCGGAGAGAGTGCGGGCGGCAGCCCCTGCACTGCCGCGTCCGAGGATGGGAACTCGTCCTCCTCGACATCGCCGAGCGTGCGGATATCCGGGGGGAGGATCGTCCGGCCACCGGCGGCATCGTACAGGGCCCGTGACAGGGCCCGGGCCGATCGCCGGTTCGGCACATAGATGATCGCGTCGGCCAGTGCATCCGGGTGTCTTGCGAGGTCAGATTCGTGCGCGAGCGTTCCGGCAAGGGCTTTCAGGAAGTCCGTTCCCGGAGGAATGGTCCAGACTTTGGGGCTCGCACCTCCGAAGAGACTGGGTCTATCCGCCATGACAGGCGAGCCACATGTCCGCATGCCTGAGCGCGCCGGGGTCGCCGACATGCAGCCAGAACCTGTCCAGCACATGCCCGTGCAGGCGGTTTTGCGGAATCAGGCGATCCCAGACGCGCAAGGCGGAAAAGCGCTCGACCGGTTCATGGTCATACAGCTGCGGCCGGATGATCCGCAGACCGCTGTAAGCGAACGGCGCGGACGCAGCCTGCCCGCGCCGGGTCAGGCCGCCGTCGTCGGCGCGGAAGAAGTCGCCGGCGCCGTCGAACCCAAGCGACTGGCCGGTATCGGCCACCAGCAGCAGCGCATCCATCCGCTCAGCATCGAAGGCGGCTGCCAATGCCTGCGCCGGGGCGGGCGATTCCGGAGCCCAGAAGGCGTCAGTGTTGACGACGAAAACCGGATCGTCGCCGAGCAGCGGGCGTACTTTGGCCAGCGCGCCGCCTGTTTCCAGAACTTCACCGCGCTCGTCGGAGATAATGATCTCGATGCCGGTCCGGCGCTTCACGTGAGTCTCAACCTGATCGGCGAGGTAGTGGACGTTGACGATTGCCCGCGTCACGCCCGCCGCAACCAGCGGATCGAGCATCCGGTCGATCAGCGCCTTGCCGCGCACTTCGATCAGGGGCTTCGGGAGATTGTCCGTCAGCGGACGCATCCGCGTGCCGAGACCGGCAGCGAGCACCATGGCCGTGTGCGGAACCGGGATCGCCATTACAGGCCCTCGAAGACGAACGGAGTGGTCCGGCGCACGAAAGATGCCATGTCGCGCAGCGCCGGATGGGACAGGTTGCGGGCCAGAATGGAGAGCTGGCGCGGCTGGAACTGGCCGTAGCGGGGCTTGCCGTCGCGGTGCTGCAGGCGGGAGAACAGGCCGGCGATGCGGAGAGCGTTCAGCGCGCCGATCACCGCCAGCCGTTCGTCAAAGTCCGTCCGGGTCTTGCCGGTCGCATCGAGATAATGCCGGATCGCCGCCTCGGCAGCCTCCGGCGACACGCTGCGCCGCGCGTCCTGGGTCAGCATGGCCATGTCCCAGGCATCCCATCCGCGCACCGCATCCTGGAAGTCGAGCAGGCCGACATCGCCATTGCCGAGCCAGAGCAGGTTCTCGGCATGGAAGTCGCGCAGCGTGAAACTGCGCGGGAAGGCCATCGCCTGTTCGATCAGCGCGTCGCGGGCGGCTTCCCAGCCTGACCGGCCGGCACCGATGAGAGGTCCGCCGCCGGTCTCGGCGCGCAGCCAGTCGGCATAGAGGTCAGCATTCGAGGCGAGCGCCAGCCGGTCGAAATCGAGGATCGGCCAGGCCTCTCCGCCGCGCGAAAGGATGAGCGGCGCATCCTCGCGGTGCAGCCGGGCGAGCACGTCCGCTGCGGCAGTGTAGGCTTCGATCTCGTCCACGCCGCCAGACTCGATCTGGCGGGCGATCTCGCGATTGTCGCCGAAATCCTCGATCAGGGCGAAGCCGGCCGACGCGTCATGCGCCAGGATGGACGGGGGCCGGAAGCCGCGCTGTTTCAGGTAGTCGGCGATCAGCACGAAGGCATCGACCCGCGAGGCGGCGAGCCGGGTGGAGGCATTCCAGCCCATGCTGATGCGGGTCGCGTCGTCAGCGTCCGGCGGGCACGGTTCGGCCTCAATGCGCGGCGCGTCCATCAACAGGGCGTGCGTTCCGTCCGGTTTCACGACGCGGATATAGCGGCGGGTCGAGGCGTCCTGGCTGAGCGGGAACTGCGCGGCATCGCCCCATCCCGACCGCGTCAGGAAGGCATCAATGTCGGCCGCGCGAGTCGCAAGGTCAAAGCCCATGAAGACGTGTCTGCCAGCCTTCGCCGTGGGGTTCCAGTGTCACGCGCCGTCCGTCCCCAAGGAAATCGATTCGCACGTCCAGCCGCCAGCGCGGCAGGTGGGACCCGGCCCGGTCCGGCCACTCGACCAGGGCGATGCCCGCCGCCGTCTCGTCCCAGCCGAGTTCCTGCAGGTCTTCGGGATTGGTGAGGCGATAGAGATCGAAATGCCAGATCGTCAGCGGCCCTCCCTCATAGGTCTGGACCAGCGTATAGGTCGGGCTCGGAACGTCGGAAATCCCGGCATAGGCCTCGATCAGGCCCCGGGAGAAGGTCGTCTTGCCTGCTCCGAGGTCGCCTTCCAGGGCAATCACGTCGCCTGCCAGCAGCTCCGGCACCAGCCGCGCCGCCAGCGCCCGCAGCGCCGCATCATCCGGACAATCGTGAATCAGCTTCATGTTTCCGATATAGCGGACCTGCGCCAATTGGCACCATTCCTATCCACTTGCCTTGCCTAAGCGGAACCCGGCATATACTAGTTCAATAAAGATGACGCAGGCGTCACCATTTTGGGGCGCCGGGGGAGAATACCGGACGTGGACCTGTCGGACGCCAGACAAATCGTGCTGATCGGCGGCGGCCAGGCGGCTGCCCAGGCCGTGCAATCGCTGCGTCAGGGCGGGTTTTCCGGCAAGCTCATCCTGGTGGGCGACGAGCCGCTCGTCCCCTACCAGCGCCCGCCGCTGTCCAAGGCTTACATGAAGGGCGAGTTCGCGGAAGACCGGTTGTTCTTCAAACCGGCCACCTGGTACGAAGACAATGGCGTCGAACTGATCCTGTCCACGCATGTGGCAAAGATCGACCGCTCCAGTCAGCAGGTCCACCTGCCGCACGGCGGCCAGATCGACTATGACGCGCTGATCATCTGCACCGGGTCGCGGCCCCGCAAGCTGCCCACCAAAGGCGCGGATCTGGACGGTGTATACGACCTGCGCGGCCTGTCCGATGTCGACCGGATCCAGCCCAACATGATTGCCGGCCGCAAGCTCGTGATCATTGGCGCAGGATATATAGGTCTCGAAGCTGCGGCGGTTGCCCGTCAGATGGGGCTGGACGTGACGGTACTCGAAATGGCGGACCGGGTTCTGGCCCGGGTCACTTCGCCGGTGATGAGCGCCTTCTACGAGAAGGAACACCGCGCCCAGGGCGTGACCATCCTGACCGGCGTCCGGCTCGACTATCTGGACGGAAAGGACGGGCATGTCAGCGCGGCGGTCCTCGCCGACGGGACGCGGCTGGAGGCCGACATGGTGCTCGCGGGCATCGGCATCCTGCCGAATGTCGAACTTGCCGCCGGTGCCGGGCTGACCATCGACAATGGTATCCAGACCGACCGCGATGCCCGCACGTCGGACCCCCGCATCTTTGCCGCCGGCGAC
>JBGSKI010000172.1:0-4825 GCA_041741315.1 Hyphomonas sp.
TGTTCGAGCGCCTCGACGGCGGCGAGACGGGCTTTGCCCCGCCGCCCGGCGGGCAAACCGTGGCGGTCAACCTGTTTGCCAGCTGGTGCGCGCCATGCGAGGCCGAACACCCGCAACTGGTCGCCCTGGCAGAGCAGTATCCGGGTCAGGTCTACGGAATTCTCTACAAGGACACACCGGAAAACGGCCGCAAGTTCCTCGCCGAACACGGCAATCCGTACGCGGATATCGCGCTGGACCCGGACGGGCAGGGCGGTCTGGATTTCGGGCTGACCGGTGTTCCGGAGACGTTCGTGATCTCTGCAGAGGGCGAGATCATCTATCACAATGCCGGACCGCTGGACGATGCTGCGGCGAGGCGGGTGGGCGAGGCGCTCGGCGCGCCCCGCCCGTAACCCTGGTCGATTACTTCTTCGGCTTGCGGCCGGCCGGCTTCTTCGCAGCGGCTTTCTTGGCAGCCGGCTTTTTCGCGGCCGGCTTGGCAGCCACTTTCTTCGGCGCAGGCGCCGCAGCCTTTTTCGGCGCGGCTTTCTTGGCGGCTTTCGGTGCGGGCGCCTCGGTCAGGCCTGCGAGGCCGGACATCAGGGCATCCTGCTTCATTTTCGGCAGCGCGGCGAACAGCGCATCGTCTGCCTTGGCGACGGCCGGAGCAGCCTTGTCGAAGGCCTTCTTGCCTTTTGCGGTCAGCGAGACCGATTTGGCACGGGCGTCGGTCTTGGAGCTGGCGCGCTTGATCAGGCCGCCGTCTTCCATACGGGCAACCATGTCGGCCAGCGTCGAGCGGTCGATGCCCGTGGCATTGACGAGATCGGACTGGCTGACGCCGTCATTGCCCGACAGGGCGGCCAGCAGGGCGAATTGTCGCAGCGTGATTCCGGCCGATTTCAGGGCAGCGGCGCTGTGGTTTGCGGCCATTTGCTGCGCGCGATGGAGCAGGTGGCTGGGCGAGGCATTGAGATTGAAGGACATTGTATATTACCTTTCGAGGGGATGATGAAGGTGTTAGCGGCCAATCCGACCACGAAAAACCCTTAAAGCAGGTGCCCCGTGTGCGGATCAATGACATTCTCCCTAGGCGCGACAGGATAATATTCGATGACGGATCAATTAGCGAATCCTTTCATTTCCCCCAGTTTCTTGTTGAGGATACCTGAAGGGGACGACAAGGAACGCCGGGTTTGCGCCCATTGCAGCTTTGTCGACTATGTGAACCCGAAAATCGTCGCCGGATCGGTGGTTGTCAGCGACGGAAGGATCCTGCTCTGCAAGCGGGCGATAGAGCCGCGCAAAGGTTACTGGACCTTGCCGGCGGGATTCATGGAAACCGGTGAGAGCGTCGAGGAGGGTGCCCGCCGCGAAGCGCAGGAAGAGGCCTGCGCGGATATCGAGATCGATCAGCTGCTCGCGGTCTATTCGGTGCCCCGCATTGCGCAGGTTCAGGTCATGTTCCGCGCGCGCCTCGCCTCCGGCATCGCCGCAGGCCCTGAAAGCGAGGAAGTCGGCCTGTTCGACTGGAGGGACATTCCGTGGGCAGACCTCGCCTTCCCCACCGTCGTCTGGGCGCTGACGCATTATGCCGCGACCCGGCACCTGCCCGCATTCGCGCCCTTCGCGAATCCGCCCGGCACCGACCGCATCACGCGCTAGGCGTCTTGTCTTCCGGATCGGTCATGTGTTTGAGCGTGTACGGCGTATTGGCGAGCGCGAACACGAATCCGATTGCGATATTCCCAAGCTTCCAGTTCGCCCAGACGGATTCGTCGAAGCTGCGCCACAGGAATTCGTTCCACGCCGCCATCGCGACGAAATACAGGCCCCACCGGATCGCCAGTGTCTTCCACGCAAAGTCGGGCAGCGAGAAAACCTCGTGAAACAGCATCTTCCAGACATTTCGTCCGACCGCGAGTCCGCCGAAGATCATGCTGGCCAGCAGGAGGTTGATGATCGTCGGTTTGATGAACAGGAAGAGTTTCGAGTGCAGCAGGATGCCGGCGGTTCCGAACAATCCGATCAGGGTCGACGAGATGATAAGGAAAGGCGGAATCCTCTGCTTACGGACGAGTTTCATCACGATGATCGCGAACGTCGCAAGGATCAGGATGCCGGTCGCCCAGTAGAGCGCATTGTCGCGGCTGAACAGCCCGGCCCCCTCCGGCAGGCGCAGCATGACATTGTAGACCACGATGAAGGTCAGCGTCGGCCCGAGTTCGGTCCACAGGCTGCCGGCGCGGCTGGCGGCGCTTTTCGGTGCGTCGGGCAATTCGTTCGTGTTGCTCATCTTTGTTCCTACGCAGGCACCGGCCGGGCGGATGTTTCCCGGCTGCGGCGTCAGACGGCCCCTGCCTGCATCAGGACGAGCCCGGTGGCAAGCACGCCCGCTGCCACGATGCGCCGTGCGCCGAAGCCTTCCTTCAGGATGAAGGCCGCCATCGCCGCAGCGAACACGACTGAGGTTTCCCGCAGCGCGGTCACCAGCGCCGCATCCGTCATCGTATACGCATAGATCGCCGCGCCGTAAGACAGCGACCCTGCCAATCCCCCAAGAAGACTGGCGCGCCATTGCGGCCGGATCGCCTCCACCCACCTGCCCCGCCTCTGCCAGAGGAAGACGAGGCTGACGCCGATCCAGTCGATCAGGAACAGTCCGATCACGAAACTCATCGGCCCGGGCATCGCCCGCGCCGCCCGCGCATCGGTCACCGCATAGAGACCGACCCCGGCTGCTGTCAGCACCGCCCAGAACAGCGCCGCACGGTCGAGCTTGCGCCCCTCAAGCGTCGCCGACGTCGGCAGGGCAAAGAACAGGATCGACAGGCTGGCGCAGAACAGGCCGATGGATTGCAGCGGCGTCAGGTATTCGTGCAGCACGAAAGTCGCAAAACTCGCCGTCGCCAGCGGGCCGAGCCCGCGCATCACCGGGAACACCAGCGACAGCTCGCCCCGGTGCAGCGCCCGGATCAGGCAGAACTGATACATCCAGTGCACGCACATGCTGGTTGCCAGCAGGTGCCAGGTGTCCCGCGGCGGCAGCGGAAAGAAGGCGATCAGCGGCAGCACCGTCAGCGCCATCACGACCGCCACCAGCATCCGCGCCGTCAGGATGTCCCCGCCCTTCTTTACCAGGACATTCGTCACCGCCACGGTCACGGCCGAGAACAGGCAGAGCGCAATGGGGAGATAGGCAGAACTCACCGGACGGCGGCGTCCTCGTGTGTCAGCAGGCGGACGGGCCGTGTCCGAGGAACATCTTCGCGACGAAATACAGCACGATCAGAACCGCCGCCACGACACCGGCAATCAGCGCCAGGCGCTTCTCGATGAAATGGCGGATCGGTTCGCCGTACCGCTTCAGGGCCCAGGCGATGGCATAGAATCTTGCGCCCCGGGCGATCGTGCAGGCAACCACGAAGTATACGAACGAGATTTGCGCCGCACCCGCCAGGATCGTCACCACCTTGATCGGCGGCAAGTGGGCGAGGCCGGACGTGACCAGCATGATCGACAGCGCTTCCTCGCCGGTGCAGGCCTTCAGCTCTTCGAAGGCCTCGAGCTTGCCATAGGCCTCAAGCATCGGCCGGGCGATGGCGTCGAAGGCGAAGGCCCCGAGGAAATAGCCCGCAATCCCGCCAAGGATCGAGCCGATCGTGGCGATGGCGGCGTACCGGTAGGCGGCCTGCGGCTTGGCCAGCGTCATCGGCAGGATCAGGACTTCGGCCGGCACGAAGAAGATCGAGCTTTCGACAAAGGCGATCACCGCCAGCCACACCTGGGCGGACTTGCGCGAAGCGAGGGAGAGGGCCCAGTCGAAGATCTTTTCCAGCATGCCTCTGTCCTTGCAAGTTCTGTACGAGTTTACGTTCCGCCCGCGTGGCTCGTATCCGGATCCGGGCGCTTGTGCACCAATTGGCTGCCGGAGCAAAGCGGTGTGCTGACGCTTGGTGATGCTTTGACAGGCCGCCGGGGTCTGTCATCCTCCCTGAAAAAGTCGGGAGGCTTCCATGACCCAGCACGACCTCGTCATTCGCGGCGGATGGATTGTCGACGGCACCGGTGCGCCGGGGTTCGAAGGCGATGTTGCGGTTTCCGGCGGCCTGATCGCGGCCGTCGGCAAGGTGCCCGGACGCGGCGCCGAGGAAATCGACGCCCGCGGACAGGTCGTGACGCCGGGCTTTGTCGACATCCACACCCATTACGACGGACAGGTCACCTGGGGCGAGGCGATGAGCCCGTCCTCCCTGCATGGCATCACCACCGTGGTCATGGGCAATTGCGGCGTCGGCTTCGCGCCCTGCCACGATGCCGACCATGACCGGCTGATCCGCCTCATGGAAGGCGTCGAGGATATTCCCTTCCCCGTTCTGTCCGAGGGCCTGCCATGGCGCTGGCACAGTTTCCCGGACTATCTGGATTTTCTTTCCGGACGCAGTTTCGACACCGATGTCTGCGCCCAGCTTCCGCACGCAGCCCTGCGCGTCTTCGTCATGGGCGAACGCGGCGCCAATCGCGAGGATGCAACCCCCGCCGACATCGCCGCGATGAAACAGCTGGCAAAGGAAGCGGTCCTCGCGGGCGCCATGGGCTTCTCAACCTCGCGCACCCTCAACCACCGCACCTCCGACGGCCAGCCGACCCCCACCCTCACTGCCAGCGAAGCCGAACTGACAGGGATTGCCGAAGGCCTTGCCGACGCCGGGCGCGGCGTCCTGCAATTCGTCTCGGACTTCAACGATCCCCAGAAGGAAGCCGCCATGCTCCGGCGGATCGTCGAGGCCTCCGGCCGCCCGCTCTCGGTGTCGCTCGCCCAGGCCGATGTCGCCCCGGACGG
>JBGSKI010000173.1:0-3538 GCA_041741315.1 Hyphomonas sp.
CGTCGCCTGCGGCCTCGGCGACACTGGCCAGCACCGCATACGGACGGCCATCGGTCGGCGAGACCGGCGAGGCCTCGTTACCGTTCGCATCGGCGGCTTCCTGGACCTCGATTCCCTCGATGTCCTTTGTGACTTCCTTCACATGGTCAACCACGTCCTGCACCGTGTCATTCGGATGAACCCGGAAGTTCACCGTCGCGATCGCGCGCTGCGGCAGGACGTTTTCCTTCGCCGAACCGGTCAGCATGGTTGGCGCCGTGGTCGTGCGCACCATGGCATTGCCGGCCGGGATTTTCGCGAAGGATTTGTCGACCGCGCCGCCGAACAGCCAGAGATTGGCGAGTGCCATTTTCTGCATGAACGGCATGTCTGGCGCGGCGGCGTGCAGCAGGTCTGACACGGGCGGCTTGTTGAAATCGGCCGGCATCTGGTTCTCGTCGAGCGCGATCAGCGCCTTACCGAGACGGACATCGGCGGAGTTGCGTGGCGGCATGGAAGAATGCCCGCCCTGACCGAGCGCCGTCACCTGCAGCGAGACATAGCCTTTCTCGGACACGCCGATCAGGCCCATCTTCTTGCCGGTGAGCGGGGAGGGGTCGAGGATGGCGAAGCCTTCGTCGAGCGCCATGACCGGCTCGACGCCGCGCGACTTCAGCAGGGCGATGCCCGCCTTGGCGCCGTCGCCGAGCACTTCCTCGTCATGGCCGAACTGGAAGATCACCGTGCGCTTCGGCTGGAAGCCGGAGGCGGCGAGGGCCTCGGCCGCTTCCATCAGACCGATCAGGTTGCTCTTGTCGTCCATCGCGCCGCGCCCATAGACGAAGCCGTCGATGATCTCGCCGGCGAACGGCGCGCCGGTCCAGTCGCCCTCGGTGCCGATGTTCACCGGCACGACGTCCTGGTGCGCCATCATCAGGAGCGGTTTGAGAGAGGGATCGGAGCCCTGCCAGGTATAGAGAAGGGTGTAGGTGCCGGGCACCAGTTCGCGGGTCATTGCGGCATGGGCGGCGGGGTAGGTCGTGGCGAGCCAGTCGTGCAGCTCCAGCCACGGGCCCTCGGTGCCGGGGCGCGGATCGCCGCCCTGCAGGGTGATGGTGCGGAACCGGATCGCCTCGGACAGGTGCCCGGCGGCGACATCGGCGGAAATCTCCGGCACGTCGGGGAGTGCCACGCGTTCGCCGACGGCCACGCCGCCATAGGTGAAGGTGCGGTAGAGCACGACCGCGACGAGCAAGGCAGCCAGCGCGGCGAGCCCCAGCAGGATCTTCTTGAACATGGCGACGCCCTCCCGAGTGCGGTTTGCGCGGACGGTTGCGGCTCGCGGGCGCGGCGTCAAGCAGCCTGACAGCAAAAAAATGACTTGGCCGTCACGAATTTGCGCGGCACGGTGATGCCATGACCGACGCCCCGGGCAAGCGCCTGTCCTTTCCGAGAGTGCTGGCGTTTTCCTCGCTCAGCATACCGTTGGCGGGCGTCGGCCTTCCCGTGGGCGTGTATCTCGCGCCGCTGTATGCCCGCGATGTCGGCCTCGGCCTCGAATTGACCGGGCTGCTGTTCATGCTGCTCCGCTTCTGGGACATCTTCACCGATCCGGTGATGGGATACCTGGTGGACCGCTACCGGTCTCCCTGGGGCCGGGTGCGCCATTGGGTGCTGCTCAGCGTGCCGATCCTGGGGCTCGCCACCTTCTTCGTCTACATGCCGCACAAGGGGGCCGGCCCCGGCTATTTCATCGGCTGGATGCTGCTCTTCTATATCGGCTTCACGCTGCTGCAGACGGCGCGGTCGGCCTGGGTACCGTCCATCGCGATCGACTATGACGACCGCTCGCGCTTCTTCCAGTGGTCCGAAATTGTCAGCACCGTGTTCATGCTGCTCCTCCTGGCCCTTCCGGTCGTCCTGGAATTGTTTGGCCTGGCGACCGGCCGCTTTTCACAGGTCGCGGTGATGGGATGGCTGTTGCTTGCCTGCCTGCCGGTGACCGCGGCGCTCGCCTTCTTCTTCGTGCCGGACGATCCGATGCGCGGCGACAAGGGCGAAGCGCTGCGCTTCCGCCTTGGGCCGTTCCTCGCGGCGCTGCGCAACAAGTATCTCGGCTGGATCCTGGTGATGGAACTGCTCACCGGCACGGCCATCGCGGTGACGGCGGCAAACTACCTCTTCGTGGCCGAATTCGTGTTCGGCCTGTCCGGCCTGATGGCCAGTCTTATCCTGATGATCTTCTTCCTGATGGCGGTGCTGGCATTGCCGTTCTGGCTGAAACTGGCTGAGCGGACCGAGAAGAACATTGCGTTCCGCGCTGCGGTGCTGACCTCCGTGATCAGCTTTGCCATCTATTTCGTCGCCGGCCAGTTCGGCGGGTTCTGGCCGCTCCTGATCGGGGCGCTCATCAATGGCGCGGCCTTCAGCGCCCCCATCGTGCTGACCCGGTCGATGACGGCGGACGTGGTGGAATACCAGGCTTCGAAGACGGGCGAGAACCGCTCCGGCATCTACTATTCGCTGATTACCAGCGCCTACAAGATCGGCAGCAGCCTCGCCTTCGGCGTCGGATATTTCATTGTCGGCCAGATTGCGGGATTCCATCCGGGCAAGGAAAATTCGCCTGAGGCGATCCACGGCCTGCTGATTGTGTTCTGCCTGATGCCGGCGCTGCTCTATATCGGGGCGGCCATCGTCTCCAGCCGGTATCCTTTCACGCGCGCGATGCAGCAGGAAGTCAGCCGCAGCCTCGATCCGCGCGGGCCCGAACCGCTCGACTAGAAGCCGCCGCCCTCGGCCAGCCATTTCAGTTCCGCTTCGGTCGACTCGCGGCCGAGCGCGGCATTGCGATGCGGGAAGCGGCCGAACCGTTCGATCACGGACTGGTGCGCATAGGCATACTCCAGCGTGCTTTCGATCAGTTTGCGGAAGCCTGGCCGGGCGTCTTTCGCAAGCTGGGTAAACTGCCGCACGGCTTCGGCCTGGTCCTCGGCGAATTCTGAATGCTCGAGCGGCAGGTAGAAGAAGATCCGCTCGCACTCCGACATGCCCTCGTCTTCGCCGAGCGCGATGCCGTCCTTGCACAGAAGCATGGCGAGATCGTCCTGAGCGAAGGCGCGCGGGTCGTCGCGGAACAGGTTGCGGCGGAACTGGTCGATGACGATGATCGCGGCCAGGCGCTCACGCGCCCCGCGTGCGGCCCAGCCCTCCGCCGCCGGTAAATGCGACAGCGTGTCGAGCAGGGCGCCGAACCGCTGGCGGATGTCCTCGTCGGTCTCGTCCGACTTGCGGAACCAGAGCTTGTTCTTCCGCTCGGCTGCCTCCGGCGAGTCGGTCGCCTCGCCGATCCAGAAGTCCAGCACGTCCTTGGGGGCAGGCAAGCCGGTCATGCGGCGGGCCGGGTTGCGACGATCATGTAATTGACCGAGGCATCCTGCGTCAGCCGCCAGGCACCGGACAGCGGCGCGAACGACACGCCGACGGGTGCCTGCGGTTGCATCCCGGCGGCGGCAAGGGCAGTGCGCACTTCGTCCGGCGTCACGAATTTCGACCAGTC
>JBGSKI010000174.1:0-6257 GCA_041741315.1 Hyphomonas sp.
CGACCCGCGCCGCGAGCTCTGCCGGAGCGAAGGGCTTGGCGAGATAGTCCTCGGCGCCGGCCTTCAGGCCGAGCACCTTGTTCTGCACATCGCCCAGTGCCGACAGGAACAGGGCCGGCGTCGTGCCGCCCGCCTCCCGGAATTCGCGGACCAGCGTCAGGCCATCCTTCTCGGGCAGCATCCGGTCCACCACCAGCGCGTCGAAGACGTCGGAACGGGCGAGCGCCAGTCCCTTTTCGCCATCGGCGGCAGTGTCGACCGCATGTCCGGCCTCGACCAGCACCTTCTCGATGAAGCGGGCCATCTCGGCGTCGTCCTCGATCACAAGAACCCGCATTGCAGTCTCCTCAATAGTGTCCAGCATGACGGATCAGTCCTTCTTGCCAATGTCGATGGTGCGATAATTCGTGATCTGACCGATACGCACGGCGATCAGAACCTTGGTCCGGTCGGCGGCTTTCGCCGCGTCGATTGCCTTCTGGAAAGATTCGACGCTCGTTACCGGTTCATTATTTGCTTCGAGGATGACCATGCCCGCCTGCAGGCCGGCTTCGTCCATTACGCCATGCTTGGTCACTTCGGCGACCACAAGGCCCGGCTCGTCCGTGCCAAGGCCGAGGCGCATCCGCAATTCCTCGTCCAGCGGTACGAAGGTCACGCCGAGGGAGTCCATCGCGGATTCCTCCGGGGCGTCCTCACCCGGCTTGGCTTTCGAAGAGACCGGAACCACCCGCGCATTCGGATCGTCGGGGCGCTCGCCGACTGTCACATTGATGGTCTGCTTCTTGCCGCCGCGAACGATGTCGAACTTGTTGGCCGTATTGGCAATCAGGCGTCCGACGAGGCGTGTGGTCGAAGTCGCGTCGGTCACTTTCTGTCCGTTCACGGCCAGGATGATGTCGCCACGCTCGAGCCCGCCTTTTTCGGCGGGGCTGTCGGAGGTCACATCGGCAATGATCGCGCCGTCATGTTCCTTCATGCCCTGGGCTTCGGCCATGTCCTCGGTCAGGTCCTGGATCGAGACACCGAGCCAGCCGCGCGACACGCGGCCATCCTTGATGATCGCCTGCGTCACCTCACTGGCCAGTTCCGCCGGGATGGCAAAACCGATGCCGACCGATCCGCCGGTGGGCGAGAAGATCGCGGTGTTCACGCCAACCACATTGCCGTTGAGGTCAAAGGTCGGGCCGCCCGAGTTGCCCCTGTTGATCGAGGCATCGATCTGCAGGAAGTCCGTATACGGGCTTTCCGGTCCGATCTCGCGGCCGTCCGCCGACAGGATACCGGCCGTGGCCGTGCCGCCGAGGCCGAACGGGTTGCCGAGAGCGACCACCCAGTCGCCCTTGCGCATGTTGTGCGAGTCGCCGAAGCGCACGTAGGGATAGGTGCCCGTCTCTTCGAGCTTCAGTACCGCAAGGTCGGTCTGCTTGTCGGTACCGACCAGTTCGGCCCCGATCGTGCGGCCATCCTTCAGGACAACTTCGATCTTGGTGGCGTTCTCGACCACGTGGTTGTTGGTGACCACATAGCCTTCCTGGGAAATGATGAAGCCGGAACCGAGCGACCGGGCTTCCTCGGTCTCGGGCTCGTCGCCCTGCTGGTCTTCCTGCTCCTGCTGGCGCTTCTGCAGGAACTCGTCAAAACCCGGCATGCCGCGGAACTGCTCGAAGAATTGCTCGACATCCGCCAGCTGGCCGACTTCGCGCTCGGACACCACGTTGACGCTGACCACTGCGGGTTCGACCCGCTCGATCAGGTCCGCAAACGTGAGCGGCGCGCCGCGCGGCGCTTCGATGGCGATGGGTTGGGCGCCGGCTTCCGGATTGATCACCTTGGGCACGACGACGAGCGTACCGACCGCCGCTGCGCCGAACAGCGCTGCAACCATGGCCTGCCTAGATACGCCGAAAGTCTTCATTAGAATCTCCAAGTGGCTGAAAACGCGCGATTTGTGCGGTTGCGTCTACATAAACATGACCAGCCTATTGTGGTCATTAAATGACAGTAAGGACAACAGGATTTGATATTGGGGGGACGGGCATTGTCTCATCGCGGCTACCGCCGCCCGACACGCCGTCGGGCACACCTGCCCGCGTCCTCAAGTTGAATCACGCAGGAAACTGGTCCCGGTTTCGAATTTACATACCATGGGTACGTTGATGGCCAATTTCTGCTTGATCTATTACAGAACATGCAAGATACTGAATCGGTAAGTACTATACCGATTTGGGACAGTAACGGGCTGAATTCTTCGCAGAAATGCGAATTTTGAGGTAATTCCGTCACTGGACCATGTAAGTTGCCGGCGCTGTAAAGGTCCTTCCCGGGCCCTCTGGCGTCACACCGCCACCGGGTTCAGTGTTCCCTGCCAGGACGCTGGAACCGGCCCTGATCGACGTCAAGCATTGTCCCCACCCAGCCTGACGATCAATTCCCACAGGAGAGCGGCGCCGGCATCCCACGCCTCGGTAATAGTCCCCCAAATCGGGAACTAGTCCGGAAACTGGCAGCGTCCAGTGCGGTCAGACGTTTTCGCCCGTGATATCCTTGGCGGCCTTGCCGCGCCGGCGCGACAGCATCGCCACCACACCGCCCCCCGCCAGCAGGAACAGTAGCGGTGCGCCCCACAACAGCACGCCATCCAGGCCGCTGCCCTTCGGCCGGAACAGCACGAACTCGCCATACCGGTCCTCGAACCAGTCGCGCACCTCCTGGTCGCTCGCACCTTCCGAAATCATCACCCGCACCCGCGTCCGCATGTCCTCGGCGATCGCTGCGGATGACTGTGATACCGGCTCGTTCTCGCACGCGACGCAGCGCAATTCGCGCATCAGGTTCTGCGCGCGCGCTTCCTGCGCCGAATCGTCCAGCGGCGCTTCCGCGAGCAGCGCGACGATAAGTGACAGGAAAAGCGTTTTCATTTTTTTGCCCGAACCATGCTGAGACAGCCGCCAAGGCCGATCAGTATCACGCCGAAGTAGACGAGATCGATCAGCGGATTGAAGTAGACGCGGAACACCCATCGCGGTTCGCCGTCAACCACACGCTGGTCGCCGAGCGCCGCATAGAGGTCTCCCGTCCCGGTCTTGAAGATCGCCGTTTCCGTCGTCGGCATCCGCGCCGCCGGATAGTAGCGCTTGGCCGGTTCCAGCACCGTGCGCACGCCGCCGCGCACCGCTGTCAGCTTTGCCCGGTCAGCGTACCAGTGCGGTCCCTCGATCGCCCGCACCTCGTCAAGCGTCAGCGTCCAGCCGGCTACTGTCCCGCTGCCGCCCTGCGCCAGCGCGACCGTCGTCTCATAGCGCGCGGTCGTCTCGACCACCGCGCCGATCACGAACACGCCCAGCCCGATATGCGCCAGCGTCATGCCCCACACGCGCGCCGGCAGCCGGAATACGCGCGGCAAGGCAATCGCCCGCCGCTTCAGTTCCCACAGGGCACCGCCGATCAGCCACACGCCCAGCGCCACCCCAAGCGCCGCACCCACGGGTATCTTCCAGATGCCAACGCCCAACAACAGGAAGACCAGCGCCAGCCCGCCGCCCGCCGCCACCCAGCGCATCCACAGCGACACGTCCGCCTTGCCCCAGGCCCAGGCCTGGGCCACCGGTAACAGGACCAGCAAGGCTCCGAGCATCGGCACGAAGGTCAGCCGGAAATACGGTTCACCGACAGACATGGTCCGCCCCGATGCCTCCGCCATCAGCGGGAACAGTGTACCCAGCAGCACGGTCATCGCCGCCGCCACCAGAACCAGATTGTTCGCCATCAGCGCGCCTTCGCGGCTCGCCAGCAGCCATGGCCTGCCGCCTGTCAGTTTCGGGGCCCGCCACGCGAACAGGCCGAGCGCCAGCCCGCCATACACGACCAGCCCGCCAAGCAGCAGCGCGCCCCGCTTCGGGTCGACCGCAAATGCGTGCACCGAGGTCAACACGCCGGAGCGTACCAGGAACGCGCCCGTGATCGAGAACAGGAAGGCCATCACCGCCAGCAGCGCCGTCCAGGCCGCAAACCCCTCGCGCTTCTCCGTCACCACGACCGAGTGCAACAGCGCCGCCCCGATCAGCCACGGCATCAGAGAGGCATTCTCCACCGGGTCCCAGAACCACCAGCCGCCCCAGCCGAGCTCGTAATAGGCCCAGTACGACCCGAGTGCGATGCCGAAGCTGAGCGGCACGAATGCTGCCAGCGACCAGCGCCGCGCTTCCTTTGCCCACACCGCATCGACCCGGCCATCGATCAGCCCCGCCGCCGCCAGCGCGAACACGAACGAATAGCCGACATAGCCAAGGTAGAGCATCGGTGGGTGGATCGACAGCGCCGGGTCCTGCAGCAGCGGGTTGAGGCCCGCACCCTGGAACGGCGCCGGGTCGATCCTCAGGAACGGCGAAGACGCAAACAACAGGTAGGCCAGCGCCCCGACGGCCAGCAGGCCCTGCACGCCCAGCGCCTGCGCCTCGAACACTGTCCGGTCCGTCCGCATCCAGAGCGCCGCCGCCGCGCCGAAGCCCAGCGTCACCATGCACCAGAGCGCCATCGAGCCTTCATGGTTCCCCCATGTGCCCGCCACCTTGTACAGCATCGGCTTCAGCGTGTGCGAATTGTTGGCAACCAGCGCGACCGAAAAGTCCGACACGACAAAGGCATGCACCAGCGCCGCAAAGGACAGCGCCATCAGGACAAACCCGGCCAGCGCCGCCCAACCTGCCTTCTGCCGGTCGCCCATCAGGCCGAACACTGTCTGCGCCAGTGCCGCGCCGAGTGCCAGGAAGGCCGCGAAATGTCCGGCCTCGATCACGATCCGGCTGCCAGCGGTCTCAGTTCGCGCGGCTGGTAATTCTCGTCATGCTTGGCGAGGATCTGCCGCGCCGTGAACGTCCCGTCCGCGCCGAAGGTGCCAGACGCGACCACACCCTGTCCCTCGCGGAACAGGTCCGGGGCAATGCCGGTGTAGCTGACATGGATAGTGCCTTCGGAATTGTCGATGATCGTGAATTCCATAGTCGACCCGTCGCCCGAATAGGTCAGCGACCCCGGCTCGACCCATCCGCCGACCTTCACTTCCCGCCCCGCCTTGGGCAGGCCCTTCTCCGCCAGGATGCCCGGCGTGTAGAACAGGTTGGCATTCTGGCGCAGCGCAAAGAAGGCCAGCGCCGCCGCCGCCAGAAGCAGGACAGCCGCAATGCCGAAAGTGTAAAGCCGTCTTGTCCGTGCGCGCATGCGCAGGCTTATAAGACGTACCGCCCCGTATGGGGAGTGCGGCATGTGCAGCGCGCACCCGCCGGCCGCATCCGGCGGGCATAGGCCGGTCACGTCCTTTGTGCTATTGGATCGCCGCGATGAGCGATGCCCTTGGCCCCGGCGATCTGGTCCTGTGCGTGAACGCGGCTCCCAACCACGTGACCGGGCAGCCCGTGCCGCTCGTGGCTGGCGAAACCTACCGCGTTCTTGAAGTGATGGAATTTGCCTGCCCCTGTGGACGGTCCGACGCCCTGCTTGATGTCGGCGTCGGCTTCGCCTGGTGCCAGACCCGCTTCCGCCTGCTGCCGAAGCCCAAGGCGAGCGCCCGGACACGCCGCATCGCGGTGCCGAATAAGACAGAACCAGTAATGAGCACCCCGGCGGGCCCAACAGTCGTCGCGGCATTTTAGGAACCCGGAATGACGAATATCCCGAGCATCGGCGCATTTGGCATTGTTCCCAGCAACGATTTGCCGTCCGCAATCCCCTTCTGGGATCGGCTGGGCTTCGCTCGCACAGGCGGCGACTCGCAATATGTGATCATGACTGGTTGGGGCTGCGAAGTGCACCTGATCCAGGCGGGCAAGGGCCCGTGGCGCGTGCCGGAAGACAACAATCCGTTCGGTGTTTTCATCCGGACCCCGGATGTCGAAACCATTGCGGCGCGCGTTGACGACCTCGTCATCCGTCCCGGCGGAATCCTCCGCCATCGCGAATGGGGATTGTATGAAGTCGCATAGCCGGGCCCGACGGCCTACTGGTGCGTGTCGGATGGCCTTCCAGCCTCGTCCGCGGCACCTAAGCGATTACTTTTACTCCACTGGCCCCGCCTCATCCCCCTGCCCGAGGGCATCGATCATCCCCTTGAACCGTTCCCGGCGCGGATCGTCTTCGGGCAGACGGTTGTAGATATACCGCATCGCCTGTTCGGCCTTGGCCTGGTCGCCGGCCTGCGCCGCGCCCATGGCCGCCCACATGCCGGCGCGCACCTGCGTTTCATCGAGCTCGTAAGCACG
>JBGSKI010000175.1:0-12700 GCA_041741315.1 Hyphomonas sp.
GGCCAGACGATGACGCGGACCGGGAAGCGGTCGCGGATGCGGTGGAGGATGTCGCGGATAACGGCGCCTGTCGGGCTGGTCACGACGCCGATCGTGCGGGGCAGGTAGGGCAGCTTCTTCTTGTGGGCGGGGTCGAACAGGCCCTCGGCGGTGAGCTTCCTGCGGCGCTCCTCCAGAAGGGCCATCAGCGCGCCAGCCCCGGCGGGCCGCATCGAGGTGGCGATCATCTGGTAGTTGGAGCGGCCCTCGTAGATCGACAGGCGGCCGGTGGCGATGACTTCCAGGCCCTCTTCCGGCTTGAAGGGCAGGCGGTCGACCTGGCCTTTCCACATCACCGTGTTGAGCACGGCCTTCTCGTCCTTGAGGTCGCAATACATGTGGCCGGACCGGGCGATGATCACCCGGCCGAGTTCGCCGCGCACGACGACATGATCATAATTGGTCTCGATCGTCCGCTTCAGGCTGGCGGCAAGGTCGGAAACCGAAAGGGCGGCGTCGTTGGAGGCAGGGGTCTCAGGCATGTCCCTGTTTTGGACGGGGTTGCCGGACGGGGCAAGGCTGGCCATCCGGTTTCAACAAAAAGGCCCCGGCGGTGAAGCCGGGGCCTGTCTGGATCGGTGGGCGACCTAGTGGTCGTTGGCGTCGGCGTGGACCGGCATCTCGAACACGGAACCGGGGTTCAGACGTTCGCAGGACCAGGTATCGCCGGCATCGCAGGCCTTCTGGACGTAGGGACGGGCCTCCTCGGAGGGTGAGCCGTCTTCGGTCGGATGCTCGGCATCGATCATGTCGGCGATGCCGGAACAGGCCGACGGGACGGTGTAGGTGTCATCGTCCGACGGGGTCGAGGCGCAGACCGTTTCGAACAAGGCGCGGGCGGTTTCCTTGTCCTCCGGACCGTTCGATCCGTAGAACAGGTCCCAGCCGCGTTCGGAGCAGGCGACAAGGTTGCCGGCATCGCATTTGACCTTGGTCGACTGCCGGTACATCGAGCCAGCCGCTTCGGTGCTGCCCGGCTTGTAGCGCAGGCTGCCATAATAGGCCGCCGCTGCGAAATCGCAGGCAAGGGCCGACTCGCCGGCTTCGCACTTCGCCTTGGTGGCGTCGAAATCGAGCAGGGTGAGGGTGTCGAATTCCGTAAAGGTGCCGTCGGCGCCCTTGTAGGAGGAGTCGAAATATTCGCGGGCGGTGCTGCAGAAATAGGCCGGTTCGCTGTCTGCACAGATGGAGGTGAGGAACATGTCAAAATGGCCGGAGTCCCGCTTCATGTCGACACCGGCATCGGCCATCAGCGAGTAGCGGATCCAGCACGCATCCTCGTCGCCATTGGCACAGGCCGATTCGAGGGAGTGAATGCCGGAAGTATCGCTGGGCCCGCCGAGGCCGGACACCTGCATCTGGCCGAGGACGACGCAGGCCTTGGGGTCACCTGCCTGGCAGGCGCCGTCGGCAGCTGTACGGGTGCTCGCGAGATAGGCTTCGATGGCCGCATAGTCGGAGGCCTGGAGCGTGGTTTCGCCATCGCCGGTCATGGGGGCGTAGAGGATATTGTCGGCGAGCGACTGGCAGGAGGCATAGGCACCGGCCGTGCAGGCGGCATCTTCCAGGGCGGCGGCCTTGGCACGGGCGGCGTCCGCAGCAACTCCGTCCGGCGAGACGACGTCATAGCGCAGGCGGCTTTCGAGGTCGTAGCAGTCCGCCGAAGATCCAGCGTCGCAGCTGGCGGTCAGCAGGGCCTTGCCCTTGGTGGCCGCGGCGACGGCGCCGTCTTCATCCGGGGCCTCCAGATTGTAACGCAACTGGCTTTCGAGATCGAAGCAGGCTGTCGCCGTGCCGGCATCGCAGGCCGTGGCGAGCAGGGCGGTGCCCTTGGCGAGCGCCGCATTGGCGGCATCAACATCCGGGAATTCCATGCTGTAGCGCAGTTGCCCGTCGAGGCTGAAACAGGCGGTGGAATTGCCGGCATCGCAGTCGGCCTCAAGCATGGCGCGGGCCTTGTCGAAGGCAGCCTTGGCACCTTCGGCATCCGGCGTCGCCACGCCATAGAGGAGCTGGTTGCTGACCTCGAAACAAGCGTCGGCAATGCCGGCCTCGCAGGAGGCCTTGAACACGGCCAGTGCGCCATCGACGTCACCTTCGCCGAGCAGGGTATAGCCATTATAGAAGGCATCCATGTCGGGCTCGTCCGCAATCGCGAACGGGGCCACACAAAGACAGGAAATCAGACCGATCAGTACGCGTCTCACGCTTGAACCTCCACCGTGAATTGGGGTGACGCTAGCACTGCCCCGAGGACCCTACAATCGCGCGCGCTCAGAACGGGAGGGGCTGCAGGTCCGGTTCCGTCCAGGTGCGGCGGGCGGCGGGGGACATCAGCCTGTCTTTCGTCCAGTAGGCGAACAGCCAGTCCGGCTTG
Organism: Hyphomonas sp.; assembly: GCA_041741315.1. GTDB lineage: Bacteria > Pseudomonadota > Alphaproteobacteria > Caulobacterales > Hyphomonadaceae > Hyphomonas. The sequence continues at coordinate 2,417 of JBGSKI010000175.1, forward strand.
CCGCAGGGGCCGGCGAGGAGGGTGTCCAGCACGGTGTGCAGGGGCAGGCCGGGGGCGGCGCGCAGGGCATCGGCCGCAGCCCGGAGCGAGGCGATTGTGATGGTCTCGTGATAGCCCTCGGTATCGCTGTTGCGACCGCCGACAGAGGCATTGTAGGCGCGGATCATGCCCGGCATGTCGCGGAAGGCGGCGGCCTCGTCCTCGTGGAGGAAGTGCAGGGCGGCGGCGAAATGCGCAGCATGGGTCCAGCTGGATTTTGGCAGGGTTCTGGCACGGAAGGCGCTGGCCAGGGCGGTGATTTCGGCATCGGAAGGGTAGGTCATTTGTCTGGTCCTTGTCTGGAATGCGGGGCCAAAACAAAAGCCCCGCGCGGGGGCGGGGCTTGTCGGTCGAATGGCCTGTGACGGGAGGGTCAGCAGGCCATTCGGCAGGCACAAGCACGCGCCGGCGGGAGGAGCCGGGTCTGTTGCTGTACGGACGGAGCGTGCGTGTGCATGGGCGGCGGATTAGCGCGCAGGGGTTGGGTTGGCAAGGGGGGCAGCGCTAGCGGAGGGCGTCGCAGGCGTCCTGGTCGCCCAGCTTGCACCCGGTATCGAACCAGGTGCGGGCGGTCTTCTTGTTCTTGCGAACACCCTGGATTCCGTCGCGGTAGAAAATGCCGGCATTGCGGCAGGTGCTGTGACCCCCGATAATTCCTCCATTTGATGGTAGGATCCGGCCTTCCGAAAGATGCCCGTGCGGATTGGTGCTTTTCTGGCTGGCTTCTGGCTGGAGTACATTTGACACTGAGCCTCAGCAGCGAGCCCGCTATCAACACCTTGAAAGTAAACAGAAAAAATGGAGCGGGTGAAGGGAATCGAACCCTCGTATTCAGCTTGGGAAGCTGCTGCTCTACCATTGAGCTACACCCGCGCCGCGACCGTTTATGTGCGCCGCTTCCGCGAGGCTTGCAAGAGGGGCCGGGCGGCCCCCCTTGCTGCCTGTGGCCTACTTGCCGAGCGTGACCACGACGACCGACCGGGCCGGCAGGGTCAGCACGAGGCTGCCTTTCTTCGCCTTTGCCGAAACGGGCATTGGCTGGACGGTATCGGGCTGCTCGAACGTGTTGCGCGCGTCCATCGATTTCGCGGTCAGGATGCGGCCGGAGGCCTTGGTCATTCCGAGGCCGGTGAGGTCGACGGACTGTTCGGCGTCCGGCGAGGCATTCACCAGCGCCAGCAGCAATTTGCCGTCGGCGGTGCGCGCCGCGCTGGCGCTGACCATCGGGTAGGCGTCGTCACCGGTGCCATGGACCGGTGAGTCGACCGAGACTTTCAGTGCTTCGGCGCCCTGGAACGGGCTGTACATTTCGAACACGTGATAGGTCGGCGTCAGCAGCATGTTTGGCCCGTCGGTCAGGATCATCGCCTGCAGGACGTTGACCATCTGGGCGATATTGGTCATCGCCACGCGGTCGGCATGGGCGTGGAAGATGTTGAGGTTCAGCGCCGCCGCGACCGCGTCGCGGATCGTGCTCTGCTGCATCAGTTCATGGCCGGGTTGCGGGTTCGGGTCGTCGGTCCAGATGCCCCATTCGTCGATATAGAGGTCGAACGGCTTGTCGAATTCATGTGCGTCGATGATCGCCAGCTGTTCGCCGATGAAGCGGTCCATCTTCAGGGTCCGGACGATAGTGGAATCCCACTGGCCGACGTCAAACCCGTAAGAGGCGCCCTTGTTGCCCCAGTCGCCGGTCGGCAGGGTGTAATAGTGCAGCGACACGCCCTCGGCGAGCGACCGCACCGAGTCAAACCCGAGAAGAGTGTCGGTATATTCCGGGTTGCCGTCATGCGATCCGGACAGGATGCGCACGGGCTGTTCGCCGGGGGTCTTGGCAAAGGTGACGTGGCGGGCATAGAGGTCGGCATAGGCGGTGGCCGAGAGGTTGCCGCCGCAGCCCCAGGTCTCGTTGCCGATGGCGAGGAAGTCGACTTTCCACGGTGCGTCGCGGCCATTGCGCTTGCGTTCGCGGACCACGTCGGAATCGACGTCCGAAGTCAGGTATTCCAGCCAGTCACGCCCCTCGGCCGGCGTGCCGGTCCCGAGATTGAGGTTCAGGTAGGTCTTGGCGCCGAGCCGTTCGGCGAGGTTGAAGAATTCATGCGTGCCGAAAGCGTTCGGTTCCGGCGCGCCGCCCCAGGTGACGTTGACCCGGAGGGGCCGCTCCTCGCGCGGACCGATGCCGTCGCGCCAGTTGTACTGGTCGGCAAAGCACCCGCCCGGCCAGCGGATGACCGGCACATGCAGCGCGTCGAGCGCGGCGAACACATCGTCGCGGACGCCGTCCGTGTTCGGAATGGGCGAGTCCGGGCCGACCCAGATGCCGCCATAGATGCCGGCGCCGAGATGCTCGGCGAACTGGCCATAGATTTCCGGCCGGATGGTGCCGATCGGGTCGTCCAGGTCAACGTTGACTTTTGCCTGCGCAGACGCGCCGCCTGCTGTGAAAGCAAGCACACAGAGTGCCGCGATGGTTTGCCTGATCATTTCCAGTCTCCCTTGAATGTCTGTTTGTGCGCCGGATACCGGTCAGGTCCGGGCGGAATCGTCAAAGTCGTGCAGTACGATGTCGAGCGGGATCGACATTGTCAGGTGCAGGCCGGTGGGCAGGAACCGGCGCGACACCTTCATTGGCGTCATAATCAGAAACACCGTCGTGCCAAAACCCTCGTGCGTGGGTTCCTTCAGGCCAGCCAGTCCGGACTCCAGCCAGTCCACGTGTAGGAATCCGTCCGCGATTCTCCAGGTCACGGACAGGTGGCCCCCGGGCGTCGAGAAGCAGCCATGCTTGACGGCGTTCGAAACAAGCTCGTGCAGGATCAATCCGGCATTCTTGGAGGCCTGGAGTGAGAACTTGAAATCGTCTCCCTCAATTTTGCACTGGTCCATGCATTGCCCGCAAGTCCCCTGGATCTCACTCAGCAACACCTGCCGGAGCGTCAGGCCCGTCCAGCCATTGTCCGACAGGGCCTGATAGGTGCGGACCATGGCGTGCAGCCGGTCGGAAAAATCATCGGCATACTGATCGACGGATGTCGCGGAGGCCTTGGACATGCTCGCGACGGCGAGGATGATCGAAGAGAAATTCTTCATCCGGTGGTCGAGTTCAGCCGAAATGACGTCCTTCTGATGCCTCAGCAATGTCTGTTCGGTAACGTCTTCGGAAACCTGGACAAGGAAGCGGATGTCGCCCGATGTGTCGCGCAGGGGTTCGTGAATCGCTTGCCAATAGCGTGTCTGGGGCAACCCCGACGCGTCCGGTACACTGAGCGTCTGGTTGGCAAGCTTGACCGACTCGCCGGCAAACGTCCGGTTGAGTTGGGTCGTAATCATCTCCCGGCGGTCGTTGTCGACCTGGAACACGTCGAACATGAAGTGCCCGATCAGTTGCTCCTGCGTCCGGCCAACGGCCTGCCGGTAGGCTTCGTTGGTAAAGATAAAGACGAGGTTCCGGTCGAGGACCATGACCGGCAGGCTCGTCTGCAGCATGTAGTCGTTGAAGTCCGGCAACTCGTGATCGCCCGGGTAGGCGGGGGAATATTCTGCAGGGACGGATGTCTGTTGCACTTGGGTGCCCTGTTCGACGCCGGACGAGAGGCTGAATCGCTGTCGGTCACATTGATCCTACCAATGCCCGTCCGGTCAAGACCAGTCGGCGCGGACCCGGGCCGCCATTGCCTCTGGCGCGGCGGCGGCGATCCGGTTAGAAGCCCGCCGATGAACGGGTTTTTTGCAGTCGCAGTCGGCGGCGCCATCGGCGCAGCGCTCCGCCACGGCGTGGGGCTTGCCTCGGTGCGCCTGCTGCCAACCGGCTGGCCGCACGGTACTTTTATCGTGAATCTTGTTGGCAGCCTGGCCATGGGCGTGCTGATCGGCTGGCTGGCCTTCAAGGGACAGGGCGGGTCGCAGACCCTGCGCCTGTTCCTCGCCACCGGCCTGCTCGGCGGATTCACCACGTTTTCGGCTTTCTCGCTCGAAGTGGCGAATTTCCTGCGGGCGGGCGATACGGGCAAGGCGGCGGTTTATGCCGGCCTCTCGGTGGCGCTCGGCGTGGCGGCCCTCTTCCTCGGCCTCTGGATCGCCCGGAAGGCCTTCGGATGAGCGGCCAAATCATCACCGAAACGGTGACCGCGAAGGAAGACGGGACAAGGCTCGACCGCTGGGTCAAGCGGCGCGTTCAGCTGACCCAGGGCCAGATCGAGAAATTGCTCCGCACCGGACAGATCCGGGTCGATGGTGGCCGGGCCAAGGCGAACACGCGCCTGAATACCGGCATGCAGGTGCGACTGCCGATGCTCGACCCGGCGGCCTCCAAGCCGGCGCCCGGCAAGGCCGCCAAGATATCGACCGCCGACCGCGACTTCCTGCGCGATATCACTCTGTATGAAGACGACGACCTGATTGCCCTCAACAAGCCGGCCGGCATTGCCGTGCAGGGCGGGTCGGGGCAGGGACGTCACATTGACGGCATGCTGCCCTCAATGGGTGATGGTGAGCACCGGCCGGTCCTGGTCCACCGCCTCGACAAGGACACGTCCGGCGTCCTGCTGATCGCCAAACACCCGGCTTCGGCCGCGCGCCTCGCCGAGATGTTTCGTGGCCGGGACATGGAAAAGGTCTATTGGGCGATCACCGTCGGTGTGCCCAACCCGCCCTTCGGCCAGATCCGTTGCTGGATGATCAAGGGCGTGCCGGACGAGAACGAGGAAAGCGGCTGGCGGCCGGTCGACCCGCGTGCACCGGCCCACCGCCGCGATGCCGACCGGGAACGGATGATCCGTTCGGCGCATGGCGTCGAAGGCGCCAAGCACGCGATCACCGATTATGCCGTGATCTCCACCGCCGGCCAGAAGGCCGCCTGGGTGGCGCTGAAGCCGCAGACCGGCCGCATGCACCAGTTGCGCTTCCACATGCTGGAAATGAACACCTCGATCCTTGGCGACCACAAGTATGCCTCGCGCCGCGAAGTGCCGCAGGGCCTCGCCCCCAGCATGCACCTGCACGCCCGCGCGCTTGTCATCCCGCGTGCCCATGGCAAGCCGCTCAGCATCGTCGCGCCGCTGCCGCCGCACATGAAACAGACGTTCGAATCCCTCGGCTTCCTCGAACAGGAGGCGGGCAAGGACCCGCTGGCGCCTTTCGTCTGATGCTGAAGCTCGCCATCTGGGACATGGACGGCACGATCGTCGACAGCCGGGAAGTCATCCAGCGGGCCATGTCCCGCGCCTTCGAGCGGAGCAGCCTGACTCCGCCGCAATACGAAGACACGCGCAAGATTGTCGGCCTCGGCCTTGTCGAGGCGTGCCGGATCCTCGCGCCGCCGGAACTTCCGGCTGATCGCCTCGCCGCACTGGTCGAGGCCTACAAGGGTGCGTTCCGTGTGCTGAGGACCGAGCCGGGTTTCCACGAACCGCTCTATGACGGCGCGGTCGAGACTCTGGAAGAGCTGCGCGATGCGGGCTGGCTGATCGGCATGGCGACGGGCAAGTCCCGGCACGGAATTCGCGCGCTGTTCGACTCCCATCCGTTGGAACATTATTTTGATACAATCTGGTGCGCCGATGACGGCCCCGGCAAGCCGCACCCGTTCATGGTCGAGCAGGCCATGTCCTCCCTTGGGGCGGATGCGTCGGCCAGCCTGATGATCGGCGACGCCATCCACGACATCGCCATGGGCCGCGCCGCCGGCGTGCGCACCCTCGGCGTCAGCTGGGGCTTCGGTGCCGCCGGGGAACTCGAAGAGGCCGGCGCCGACGAAGTGCACCATGATTTCAACACGCTGCGGGCAAGCCTCTCCGCGTTTACTTTCCGTTAGCCAAAGCAGGCGCATCAGGGCGTTGCCGAGAGGCGGTAGAGTACCCTTATCCCTGCGGGCGCCGGACGAACCTTCCCATGAGTCTCAAGATCGAATTCGCCATTGCAGGCCTCGCCCTGTTTGGGCTGGGTGCCTTCTATGCCTCGCAGAAGAGCGCCGCGGTCGAAGTGCGCCCGGAAGCCACGCTTGAGCAGTTCACCGCAACCGATTTCGATGCGTTCGACCGCCATTTCGAGATGGATGGCGAGACCTGCGCCGTCGGGTTCAAGGAACACCGCATGTGTTTTGGCACATCGCCGTATGAGCACGACCTGGTCATCGGCGAGGCGCTGCCGGCCAGCATCCCGGTCCTGTCGGCGGAATTCCGGGTGATCGTCGAGACCGACCTGAAGGCCGGCCACCTGCAGACGGCCCGTTTCGGCCGCACCCTCGTGCTGGTCGACACCAAGACCCACACCGTGCGCGACATCCTGCGCCTCGATGCCCGCACGTTCGCCAGGGCGCGCGGTCCGGTTCCGACCCGCAATACCTGAGCCTGCCCCTTGGAAGCCGTCGCCACCCGGCGTACACGCACCGGCATGAGCACTCTCGAGAATCCCAAACGCTTCTATGAACAGGCCGCCGTCGAGAAGATCGACGGGGGCTGGACGGTCGCCCTCGATGGCCGGACCCTGAAAACCCCCGCGCGCGCGGCGCTGTGCCTGCCCAACCAGAAGCTCGCCAAGGCCCTGGCCGCCGAATGGAACGCTCAGGGCGAACAGGTCGAACTTGCGGCCATGCACCTGACCCGGCTGGCCAATGTTGCCATAGACCGTACACCGGAAGTGCGCGAGGAAATGGCCGACGAGCTGGCCCGCTTCTGCGAGACGGACCTTGTCTGTCACTTCGCCGAAGGACCGGAAGAACTGGTCGAGCGGGAAGAACAATACTGGACACCGGTGCGGGACTGGGCCGATCGGGAACTCGGCATTTCGCTCGTCGCGGTGACCGGCCTGATCGCCTCGCCGCAGCCGGATGCCTCGCTTGAGGCGGCGCGCGCTCACCTGCTTGCAATGGACGATTTCCGGCTGACCGGGACGGTTTACGCCTGCGGGCTCTATGGGTCAGCGCTGCTGGCGCTGGCGGTGGCGGAGAACAAACTATCGGCCGAGGACGCGTTCGAATTCGCCCGCATCGACGAGGCCTGGCAGGCCGAGCATTGGGGCGAGGATGACGAGGCCAGGGCCGCAACCGAGATCCGCCGCGCCGAGGTGAAGGCGCTGGGAATCTGGATGCGGGCCCTCAACGGCTGAGCACGCTTCAGGCGCGGGCCATCATCGTCTTCAGCTCTTCCTTCGGGGCGAAATTCCTGAAGTTCGGCAGGGCCGCCGCGATTTCGCTGGAAGTCAGCCCGAACCACCGGCCGAGCGGCTCGGCATATTGCTCGACCGACGTTGTCGGGATCAGACGCCCGCCGCCGGAATCCTGGTCATGCTCGAATTCGGGCGGCGGAACGGTGCCGTAGATCGTCTGGCCCTGAACGGCATTGCCGACCACAAAATGGTGGGCGCCCCAGCCATGGTCGGTGCCGTCGCCATTGACCGCCAGCGTCCGGCCGAAATCCGACGCGGTGAAGATCGTGACATCGCTGCCGAGGCCGAGTTCCTGCATCGCGCGATAGAAGGCGGTGATCGCCTGGTCGACTTCGCCGAGAACGATGGGCAGGTCCGTCGCCTGCGCCGAGTGCGTGTCGAAGCCGCCGATGGCCGCGAAGAACACCTGGCGCTTCATGAACAGGCTGTCGCGGATGGCGATCGTGTTGGCGATGGCGCGCATCTGCTGGCCGAGGAAGTTCGGCGGGAACTGGGTGGCCACCGGGATCAGGTTGGCAAGCGAGCGGTTGAATGTCTCGTTGAGTTCGATCGAGTTCGAGGCGATGCGGGCAATATCCCGCTCCAGCAGGTTCGGCCGAGCGAAATCCATCGCCTTGAAATGCCGGCGCAGGACGTCCTCCAGCGGATTGCCTTCGAATTGCTTCAGCACCTGCACTTCGAATGCGCCGTCGAGGCCGACCTGGTAGGGGAATGCCGTTTCGCCGGTCAGGAACAGTTCGTTGCCGAGCGTGGTGATCGTCGAAAAGTCGATATTGGTATTGGCGCCGGACGCAATTGCCGCATCGGCGAACCGGCCGCCCCAGCCGACTTTCGCGCCTTCCGGCGCGCTCGCCATCCAGGTCGACTGCTGGTCATTGTGGGAGAACAGCTGCTTGGGCGTGGGCACGCTGTCGTTTTCCCATTGCGTGCGGTTCATCGGGAAAAGCAGCGGTCCGGTATTCGCGACGATGGCGGCATTGCCCTCCTCGAACAGGCCGTGCAGGCCGCTCATCTCCGGCGGCAGCGCAAATTGCCGGCCCCCGAATTGCGAGCCGTTCACCGGGGTCAGCGGCAGCATGGCACTGCGCGCCCGCGAATTCCCGCCCACACGTTCGTAATCCCCCAGCAGTGTCGAGCGGATATTGGCATAGCTGTCATAGGAGGCCTGATCGTAGGGAAGCAGGATGTCGTGGCAATCGGCCCCGCCCAGCATGAACACGCAGACCAGCGCCTTGTAGCCGGACGTATCGGCCGCGCTTGCTGTCTGGAAACCCTTCAGCGCGGTGCCGAGCGAGGTCAGGGTTGCGGCACTGAGGCCGGCCGCGCCCATGCCGCGGAGAAGCGATCTGCGGGAAAATGTCATGGCGCGCTCCTAGCGTTGCACGATGTAGTCGGGGGAGGTCATGACCATCAGGATGGCCATCGCGACGCGCAGTCCCGGACCGTCATAGTTCGGGTCGCCTTCATTCGTCATCGGAATGCCGCCGACCACGCTGATGATATTGGCCCGGGTCTCGCTCGACAGGGTTTGCGAGGTGAGCAGCAGGTCCAGACGGTCAAGCAGCGCGGCGGGATCGCTCGCCAAATTCCTCTCGGCGGTATAATTCGGGATGAAGCTTGTCCGCTCTTCAGGCACCTCGTTCCCCGACGCAATCGCGAAGATGAAGTAGGACATGAAGTTGGCATAGCCGACAGCCGTACTGCCATTGATGATCTGCAGTTCCGGTGCGACCAGCCCGGCCGCGCCGGAGGCGCTGCCCGGCGCGGAAAAGCCCGGCCGGTAGAAGTTGAACACCGAAGGCGCCTTGTAGGCCGCCTGCGCCAGCGCTTCCGGGCCGGATGTGTTATACAGCTCGTCCGTGAACTGAGGGGTGACCGTCGCTGCATGGAAGGCGCGGGCCCAGTGCGTGAACCTCAGGATCGGTTCGCGCACCTTGCCGTAGCTGGCGCCTTCGCGCACGCTCGCGGCCCGCGCCTCGTTGTCCATCAGGATCGCCGAGATCAGCGCTTTCATGTCGCCCCGGCGGCCATCGCCGATGACCGTGCCGTCCGGCAGGGTGAAGCGGCCCTGTTCGAACGCCGTGGCCACCCGGTCGACATAGGCCGGCGAGGGGTTGCTGGTGACCATCCGCTGGATCATCTGCTTGCTGATGAAAGGCGGCATGTTGGGGTGCTGGTAGAGGGCGTCGAGCGCCAGGTCGATGCTCTGCGCGCCGCCGGTTCCGGTCGGGATGACCGTGTTCAGGAAGGCCTTCTCGGATGAGGAATGATACTCCGGGAACACCTGCATCGGCGAATAGAGCGAATCCGGGTCGGCCACGCCGATATATTCGAAAAAATCCTGGTTCTTCAGGCTGAGTCCGGTGAACACTTTCGCAAGGCCGGTCACATCCTCATTGTCGAAGGTCTGGACAGGGTTGCCGTCCGTGCCGCTCTTCGGCGTGCCGTCATGATTGAGTTCCTGCAGGCCGATGGTGAACAGCTGCATCACTTCGCGGGCATAGTTTTCGTCCGGCATCCGCGAGGTGGACGGGTCTTCCTTCTGGTTCTGGTGATAGGTCAGGAACACGCCCATCGCGGGCGAATAGGTCACCTCTTCCAGCAAGTCTCGGAAATTGGTGAAGGCGTTGCGCGTCAGCACGTCCTGATAATAGGCCACCGCCGTCGGGTATTCGAACAGGGTCGTGCCTTCCTGTTCGGAGATCACCAGGATCTGGGACAGCGCATAGGCCGTCCGCTGGCGCAGCTGGTCATTGCCCGACACGGCATTGACCCAGAAGGACAGGCCCGGTGCCTGGTCGCCATAATAGTTGATGTCACCATCATCCGTGCGGGCTTCCGGCTGGTTGGTGAAGTCGATCACGTATTGCAGGTTGAGACTCGGCGACTTGGCAAATTCGCGCACCAGCCATTGCGACGCGCTCGTGCCGGTCAGAGAGTCGATATCCTCCGTCGTCGGACCAAAGGTCGACTGGGTCAGGAACCGTGCCGTCGATGCCTTGCTGGCAAATGCCTGGTCCTCGCCGCCCGCCGGGGGAGGCGGGGGCGGGGGAGGGGGTGGCGGTGGAGGGGGCGGCG
>JBGSKI010000176.1:0-25337 GCA_041741315.1 Hyphomonas sp.
CTTCGCTTCAAGGTCCCACAGGGCGCAGTCCACGGCGCAACGGGCAGCGCCTGCGGGCATCGCGGCGGCGACCCCCGCGCGATCCATGCCAGTTTCCAGATCAGCGCGCAGCGACTCGATCGTGCCCATCACGCCGGCGACCGTTTCGCCAAAACGGGCATAGGGCACGCACTCGCCCCGCCCAATGGCCCCGCGTTCGGTGATGGTTACCAGAACCGTCTCCGCACTCGTCTTGGTGCCCCGGGAAATCGCGAAAGCGGCTTTCAATGGTGACGAAACGTGCGTGATTTCAAGGGTTCGCGCGCCCATGGGTGATCCTGATAGGTGAAAGTTGATGCACTTTGGCTCCTCGTCCTTAAGCATATTTGGATAGGAGTAACAGACCAAACACAGACATGAGTGACGCAACCCTCCCCAGATTCGAGCTCGAAACGGGTATCGAACGCACCGTCCTCCGGCTGCGGGGCGACTGGACCGTCATGACAATTGCGGCGGTCGACGAGGATCTGCGCGCGCTGCCGGCCGACCGTCCGGTCACGGTGGATGTGTCGGGGCTGGGCCGCATAGATACGGCGGGGGCCTATATCATCGACCGTACCGTGCGCGCCGCCCCTGACGGCTCGGCGCTGGAAGGCGGCAATCCGGTGGTCGAGCGGCTCGTGGCGCAGGTGCACGATGCGTCCGAACCGGTCCACGACAAGGCCCGGCAGGACCGTGGATTCCAGGCTTTGCTGGAACGCATTGGCAAGGGATTCATTGGCATTCTGACGGAAATCATTGCGACGCTCGACTTTCTCGGGCTCAGCGTGGTCACGCTCGTGCGTCTGCTGATCAATCCATGGAAACTCCGGTGGACGTCGGTCGTGGCCGTGATGGAAGAGGCCGGGCTCGATGCGATGCCGATCATCGCCTTCCTGTCTTTCTTCGTCGGCATGGTGGTGGCCTTTATCGGGGCGACGACGCTGCGCGACTTCGACCTCGAAATCTACACGGTGGAACTGATCGGCTATTCGATGCTGCGCGAATTCGGTGTGGTGCTGACCGGGATCGTTCTGGCAGGCCGGACCAATTCTTCCTTCACGGCGCAGATAGGCACGATGAAGATGCGTCAGGAAATCGACGCGATGCAGACGCTGGGCCTGAAGCCGATGGACGTGCTGGTTGCTCCGCGTATCCTTGCCATGGTGCTTATGACGCCGGCGCTGGCATTCGTGGCGACGCTCGCGGGCATTGCCGGCGGCATCGTCGTCGGCTGGACGACGCTGGAGATCAATCCGGGCACGTTCGTGGAGCGCATGCGCAATGGCGTCCCGATCGACCAGTTCTGGGCGGGCATGGCCAAGGCGCCGGTGTTCGGTTTCGTGACGGCGCTGATCGCCTGCCGGCAGGGCCTGAATGTCGGCGGCAGCGTGCAGTCGCTCGGGCATTCGACCACGACGTCGGTCGTGCAGGCCCTGTTCTCGGTGATTGTGATCGATGCCTTGTTCGCCATTCTCTATATGGAGATGGGGATCTGATGCCTGAACCCGTCATCCGCATACGTGACCTGAAGACGGCCTATGGATCGCATGTGATCCATGAGCATCTTGATCTCGACATCCTGCGGGGCGAGATCATCGGCGTGATCGGTCCGTCCGGGTGCGGAAAGTCTGTCCTGTTGCGGGCGATTACCGGCCTCAAGGAAATTGCCCATGGCAGTATCGAGGTTTTCGGCGAGCGCCTTGAAGGGCTCGATCCGGAAGAGCGCGCGGCGATAGAGCGCCGGTGGGGCGTGATGTTCCAGGACGGGGCGCTGTTCTCGAACCTGACGGTTCTGGAAAACGTCATGGTTCCGCTCAAGGAACATACGCATATCAGCCCGGACCTTCGCGCCGGGCTTGCACGGATGAAGATCCGGCTAGCGGGCCTCGGGGCGGATGCGGGGGCGAAATATCCGTCCGACCTCTCTGGCGGCATGCGCAAGCGTGCGGCGTTGGCACGGGCGCTGGCGCTCGACCCGGAACTGCTGTTCCTGGACGAACCGACGGCCGGGCTTGATCCGATCACGGCGGCCGGATTCGACGAACTGATCCTCAGCCTGCAACAGGCGCTGGGGCTGACGGTGTTCCTCGTGACGCACGATGTGGATACACTGAACGCCACCTGCGACCGGATCGCGGTGCTGGGTGAGAAACACGTCCTGGCGGTTGGCACGATCGATGAGCTTCGTGCGTTCGATCATCCATGGGTACAGGAATATTTTGGCGGGCCGCGCGGACGCGCGGCCACGGGACACTAGCAGGGAGGCCCGGAGCAATGGAAACGCGAGCAAACTACGCCGTCATCGGGGCCTTCGTCGTCCTGGCGACCCTCGCCATCGCGGGATTTGTCCTCTGGCTCGGCCAGTCGCAGTTCCGGCAGGATTTCAAGATGTACGATATTGTCTTCGAGGGACCGGTTTCGCTCGAAGAAGGCTCTGCCGTCCGCTATATCGGCATCAAGGTCGGGGAAGTATCCTGGGTGCGGATCGACAGGGGCGACGCGTCCAAGGTTCGGGCCCGTATCCGTATCGACAGTGAAACGCCGGTGAAGACCGACTCGACGGCCTCGATCCAGCTGGCCGGGATTACCGGCACGACATTCGTGCAGATCAGCGCGGGCTCGGCCACGGCGAAACTGCTGGAAGCGCGCGCCGGAGAACCGGTACCAATCATCCGGGCGGAACGTACGCAGCTCGACGCGCTTGTCGCCGGGGGTGCCGAAGTGCTCGGCCGGGCCAATCAGGCTGCCGAACGCATAAACCGTCTGCTGACGGACGAGAATATCGCCTCTTTCAGCGCGACGATCCACAATATCGAGACCCTGACGGCCAAGCTCGCAGCCGATGACGGGATCGCCGACCAGGCATCGCTGACGCTTCGCGACATCTCGCGGGCCAGCGCCGAGTTCGAGACTGCTTCTGCGTCGCTGGGGGCGGTCGGAAAGTCTGCCGATGTGCGGATCAATGAAATCGGCGAGCAGATGACGGCGCTGGTCAACCAGGTGCAGGAGTTGACAAGCTCGGCCGACGTCACGGTCCAGGAGAGCCAAAAGACCGTCAAAGCCGCCACCGACATCATCGCCGGACCGGCAACCAGCGCCGTTGAGGATGCCAGATTGGCCGCGCAGGACCTCCGTGTCCTGATCAGCCGGATGGACCGTCTGGCCCGTGAAATCGAACAGAACCCGCAAGGCTTCCTTGTCGGAGAATCCGTTCCGTATGAGGAGAAACGCAAATGAGGCGCATGTTACTGGCTCTTGGCCTTTGCATTGCACTACCCGGATGTGTGAGCGTCCTGCCGGAACAGCAGACGCCTGAAGCGCTTTACCGCTTCGGTCCGATGCAGCCGATGCACGATCTCGATGCCGTGATCCGCATCCGCGAACCTGAAGCCTCGCGCCTGATTGCCGGGCGGGCGATTGCGGCGGAAGACACCAGCGGTGCACTGCGTCTCGTGCGCGGTGTGGAATGGAGCGATAATGCAACGCGCATGATGCAGGTTGCGCTTCTGGACACGCTCGGAGGCGGCGGCGCCGGCGTGGCGGTCGCCTCCGATACCGGCGCGGAAACCGATTACGAACTCGCCTGGCGCATCGAGGATTTCACCCTGGCGGGCACCACTGCGCGCTGTAATCTCGAAGCGACCCTGATGGATGGACGCACGCGCAAGGTTGTGGCGCAGACCAACGTGTCGACGACGGCGCTCGCGCTGGACGATTCGAATGGGTCCCGTGCCAAGGCGCTTACCGATGCGGGCCGGGCCTGCGTCAGCGATGTTGCTGCCTTCCTCGCCGTTCATGCCGTGGCGGAGGCCGAAGCTCCCTGACGCCGGCGGCCGACGGCGATGCGTGCCTGATGGGTTCGCAGCGCTGCGGTCACCACAAGGATGCCAGCCAGCCACAACAGGCTGCCCGGAAGCCAAGGCGTAACGAGACAAAGAACCGCGGAAACAGGCAGGATCAGATGCTGCCCACCCGAGAAATAGAACTGATCCCGTACCAACCAAAGCGCGGCGACGTACAGGGCTGCCGGAATGGCGACGGCCAGGTGCGCACCGGTGGCCGAAATATGCGCGTGATGCGTCAGGTGGTCGATCACCACGCCAAACCCTGCGCCGAGAGCGGCACCGGATGCGAATACGAATATGTGTCCGTACCCCCATGTGAAGAAGCGCCGCGCCCCCCCATGCTCCAGATGGTCTTCGCGTGAAAAATACAGCCACCAGAGGGAGTAGGCGATCAGGCAGCCGGACAGTCCGGTCCAGAGCAGTTCTGCGGTTGGGCCGGAATGTTCCATCGCGGCGTAGAATGCGACCGATGTGGCGAGCAGGGCCTCGCCAAGCACGATGATGTTGAGCAGGCCGTAGCGCTCCATCATGTGATGCCGGTGCCATGGTGTCATGCTGGCGCGTTCTGCCCAGATGGGGACGGTGAGTTCACCCAGAATGCCGACACCGTACAGTCCGATCATCAGAGGCGTCCATGACCAGAAGACAATGAGGATCAGGATCCAGTAGACCTGCATGATCGCGATGCCGAATGCGTATCGCCGGCAGGTGGTGCTGTGGGAATGATCTCCTCGCGACGCGGCGAGCCAGAGGTACACCATGGCGAGGCGCATGATCACGTAACCGGCGACGACCAGGCGCAAGGTGCGGTCGTCGAAAAATTCGGTGACACCTGCGGACATGACGAGCGACCCGGTCAGAAAAACGAACGAGGCCAGCCGGAATGCGACAGATCCATCGTCGTAGGCGGACGCAAACCAAGTATAGTTCATCCATGCCCACCAGACACCGAAAAATCCGAGTGCAAAAATAGTCAGCCCCGTCAGGACGTGGCCTTCGGCGATCTGGTGGTGCAATCCGCCTGCCGCAGCAGCGATCGCAATGACGGAAGCGAGGTCGATGAAAAGCTCAAGCGGCGTGGCGACCCGGTGATGTTCGCCGGGATCGCGCTGTGTGAGCCTGCCGATCATGTTCGTCCCCCTCGGATACTGTCAGGGGACAGGACTAAAGTGGGTGCGGCGCTCGATCAAGCGGAACGAGCGCCGTCCGGTTTGTTCAGCCGCTTTTCATTTCGTCGAAGGGCAGGTCCTTGTCGACGCGCACATCCTGAGGTAGGCCGAGCACGCGCTCGGCGATGATGTTCTTCAGGATTTCGTCCGTCCCGCCCGCAATGCGCAGGCCGGGTGCCCACATAAAGCTCTGCTGAAAGATCGCTTCGGACGGCATCCGGTCAGTTTCGGTGATGATGCCGTAATGGTCCTGCATCTCGATGGCCGAATTGCAGATGTCCTGAAGGTGGTTGGCGGTGATGATCTTGCCGATGGAGTTTTCAGGTCCCGGCGTCTGGCCGCGCGACAGGGCAGTCTGGGTGCGGAACTTGGTCAGCTTGTAGCCTTGTGCGGCGACATACCAATCTGCGAGTTTCTCCCGGAACGCCTGATCGGACAGGGTGCCGGAGTCGCGGGCATAATCCATGATCTCGCCCCAGTCCGGGCCGGGCGATCCGCCGACGGCGAGGCGCTCGTTCATCAGAGTGACGAGGGCGACTTTCCAGCCGGCACCGACTTCGCCGAGACGGTCGGAGTCCGGGATGCGAACGTCGGTGAAGTAGACTTCGTTGAATTCCCGGCCGCCGGAGGCCTGGTGGATCGGCCGCACGTCGACGCCCTTCTGCTTCATGTTCACGATGAACATGGTCAGGCCCTTGTGCTTCGGCACTTTCGGGTTGGTCCGCACCAGCAGGATGCCGAAATCCGAATAGTGGGCGCCCGAGGTCCAGACCTTCTGGCCATTGATGACCCACTCGTCGCCGTCCTTGATGGCGCGGGTCTTCAGGCCTGCGACGTCCGATCCGGCGGAGGGTTCGGAGAACAGCTGGCACCAGATCTCTTCACCCTTCAGGGCCTTCTCGACATAGCGCGCCTTGTGGGCGTCGCTGCCGAACGCGATGACGGTAGGGATGCACATGCCGAGGCCAATGGCGAACGGCCCGGTCGGGGCGTCGAATTTCGACTCTTCCTGGCTCCAGATGACCTGCTGCATCGAGGTGCCGCCGCGGCCGCCCCAATCCTTGGGCCAGGTGATCTGGGCGAACTTGTTCTCGGCCTTGATGCGCTGCCAGTCCTTGGCGCGCTGGAGGGCAGAGGCGCCTGAGCCGGGGCGGGGCCTTGCGCCGGCCTTGGGCTCGAGATGCTTCTCGAGGAATGCGCGCGATTCGGCGCGGAAGGCTGCTTCTTCGGCTGTGTCGTTGAAGTCCATCTGTCGGGTCTCCTCAGGTATCAAGAATTTTTCGGGTTGACGGCAAGACGCCGCGCGGCGGCCACATTCCGTCCGGAATTGGTATGTCTCATGGGCCCTGCACCGGTGATCGCGAGGCGATGGGCCTTCACCGCCGGATCGCCAGGAGAGGTAAGAGTTCCATGTCCAAGATGATTGCACGTACCAGCCGCTATGCCGGGATCGCCGGCCTTGCGCTTGTCGCCGCCGGTCTCGCGCAGGCGGACATTTCGATGAAGCTCGGGTCGGTCGACGTCCCCGCCGAGACGCTGTCGTTCAGCATGTCCTATTCGCCGGTCTATGATCCGGTGACCTACATGCCCGTCGAACCGGCCCGCAGCGAGCTGTCTGCGGGTGCTGTCTACCTGACGCGCAATTTCGACAGCGCCTCGACGCAGATCCTCAAGCGCGTGATTTCGCACGAAAGCCTGCCGGTGCTGGAAGTCGTCGTGACCACGCCCGCCGCCGGTCCGAGCCCCGCATCGCGTGCGGTCTGGAAGTTCAACGATGCGATTCTGAACAATTACGGCACCTATACCGGCGAGAAGAGCGCGCTGGTCGAGAATTTCGACATTTCCTATTCGACCGCCTCGCTGACCACGTATACCGGCACCTCGGCAACTCCGAGCGACACGATCACCTGGAAGTCGAGCACACCTGACGCCGCCATGATAGGCGTCGGCGAATAGGATCACCGCGACGCCCGTCTTGCCGGTTCCGGCAGGGCGGGTCCGCTGATGGAACCAGAAGAGGGGGCGCTCAGGCCGCATTCCGGCTTTCCAGCGCGCGGACGAGCTTTTCCTTCCAGACCTTCGGGCCACCGGCCTGAACCGCCAGGAGCTTGGCGCGACGGTAGAACAGGTGTGCGTCGACTTCCCAGGTAAAGCCCATGCCGCCATGGGTCTGGATGTTTTCCTTCGAGGCAAACCAGAACGCTTCCGACGCGGCGACCCGTGCGGCAGCCGCCGCTTCCGGCATTTCCGCCGCGTCCGTCGACAGGGCCCATGCACCGTAGAAGCAGTTCGAGCGGGCGACCTCGTTCTTGACGTACATGTCGGCCAGCTTGTGCTTGATCGCCTGGTTGCCGCCGATCGGACGGCCGAATGCGTACCTGGTCTTGGCATAGTCGGTGGCCAGTTCGAGGCAACGCGAGGCGCCGCCGAGCTGTTCGAACGCCACCAGGACGGCCACCCGGTCGAGCAGTTGGTCACTCAGGGCAGCGCCTTCACCGGCCTTGCCGAGCCGCGTTGCGGGCACCTTGGCGAAGGTGACTTCCGCGTGGCCACGGGTCGGGTCGAGGGTGGACAGGCTTGTCCGGGTGACGCCCTTGGCGGACAGGTCGACCAGGACGAGGCTGGCGCCGCTGCCTTCCTTGACCAGAACGACAGCATGGGTGGCGACGTCGCCATCGGTGACCGGGACCTTGGTGCCGCTGATCGTCTTGCCGTCGAATTCTGTCTTGAGGTGCGCAGGATCCGGATGGCCGGGGCCTTCGCTGACGGCATAGCAGCCGATCACGTCGCCAGCGACGATCTTCGGAAGAATCTCGGACTTCTGGGCATCCGAGCCGGCCAGCTTCAGCGCTTCGGTAAAGAAGTACGCTGTCGAGGCAAACGGCACCGGGGCCAGGACGCGTCCCATTTCCTCGGCCAGGACGCACATTTCCAGCATGCCGAGGCCCAGTCCGCCGTATTCCTCCGGGATCGACGTGCCGAGCCAGCCCATTTCGGCGACCTTTTTCCAGAGGCCCTGATGGTAGGACTTGGCGTCATCGTTGAGGATTTCGCGCACGGCCGTCATCGAGCACTCAGCTTCGAGAAACTTGCGCGCTTCGTTGCCGAGGAACTTTTGGTCGTCGGAAAAATCGAAGTTCATGGTGGACGTATCTCCCGGTCCGCCCCTGCGCGGGGCTGTCATATTGCCTGTATGCCCGAAAATAGCGCCCTTTACGTGCGCGGAAAGCCGTGACCCGACGGCAATCCTGAGAAGTTCGCGCCGGACCGGTATGCGGGGTCGATGAAATTTCACGGTCTTGCTTCACCGTGGCGAAAACTACACCGGCTAATATGCGCTTTGAAACCGGAGAAGTTCGATGGCCAAGGCCCTCTTCCACAAGTCACAGCGCGTTTACGTGAAGCCCGTCGGCACATGGGCTTTGGTCGAAAATGTCATTCCGCACTGGGTCAAGGATGTTCAGGAGCCGCTGCGCATCACGTATGAGTGCGGCCTCGGCCGGCCCTTTCAGGCCCATGAACTCGTGTCAGAACAGGCCAAGCACAACAGCGAACGCCAGGAGGAAGAGGACGACGACCTTCTGCTCGAGCATTGGCGGGTTCGCCGGCGGTCAGCCCGCTGGCGCGCGGCGCTCGCCGGGCAGGCCGGTCCGAACCTCGGCACCTATCCCGTGGTGGTGACCGATGAAGGCGAAACCGGCGGCTGGCGGGTCAGCCCCAACGATTATGACCGCGATCCGCAGCGCGTCGAGCATCAGGCCCGGATGATCGTCCAGACGCCGGAACTGTTGCGCGTTGCCCGGCTGGTCGCTGAATTTGCCGCCGACCGCCCGGAAGAATTTCCGGAAAGCATGCGCGCAATTGCCCAGAACTGCGCGGCAATCCTGCGGTTCGTCTACCAACTGAACGATGCACCGGAAGACGCCGCCGTTGCGGCCGAGTAGGCTGCTTCAGTCTAGGCCCGCCTCGCCAGCATCATGACCGCTGCGCCGATTGCGGCTCCGGCAAGATCGGCAAATGCGTCCAGCACCGATGCCTCCCGCCCGATCGGCAGGACCAGCTGTCCCAACTCGATGACGATGCCGTAGGCCGCTGCCAGAGCGATTGCGGTGAGGACACGTCCGCGCCCGGTCCAGGCGGCCACCGGTACACCGAGCGCAGCGAATGCGATCACGTGCTGCAGCTTGTCGGAGAAGGACACGCCCGGCAGGTCGCTCGTCGGAACGAGCGTCACGGCGGCGATTGCGACCATCACCAGGAGGCTCGCGATCCCGCCGGCGCGTCGCAGATGTGGCGTGTTGGCCAATAGCATGACTTGATGGGTCCCCTCTGGCCTGCCCCGCTGCACAGGTGCATCGCAGGCCGGGGCCTCGACGCGGCCCGCCGCTTCCCTTATCTCCCGGAATGTCCCGTCCGTTAAGCCGGAGTCTCCATGCGCACCGAAACACCCGTCGCCGTCAAACTGTCCGACTACACGCCGTATCCGTTCGAGATTGAACAGGTCAGCCTGCGATTTGACCTCGATCCCGATGAAACGCGTGTGTCCAGCGAACTGGAAGTGGTGCGCAAGGCCGGAACGTCGGGCCCGCTGGTTCTGGATGGCGAAGGACTGAAGCTGAAGCGCGTGTCGGTCGACGGCCGGGAATTGTTGCCCGGTGAGTACCAGCTCCAGGAAAATCACCTCGTCATTCCGGCGGATACTGAACGTTTTATCGTCACGATCGAGGTCGAGATCGCGCCAGCGCGGAATACTGCACTTTCGGGACTTTATATGTCCGGTGGTCGGTTCTGCAGCCAGTGCGAAGCAATCGGCTTCCGCCGGATCACGTTCTATCCGGACCGGCCGGACGTGATGAGCCGGTTCAAGGTCTGGATGGCCGCGCCAAAGACCGACTATCCGATCCTCTTGTCGAATGGCACGCCGGGCGAGGCGGGTGACCTCGACGGCGGCCGGCACTATGCAGTCTGGGACGATCCCCACAAGAAGCCGGCCTATCTATTCGCGCTCTGCGCGGGCGATTACGATGTCTGGCGCGATACGTTCACGACCATGAGCGGCAAGGCGATCGACCTCGCCATTCACGTCGACAAGGGCGACGCGCCGAATGCTGCCTGGGCGATGGACAGCCTGAAACGGTCGATGCGCTGGGACGAGGAAACCTATGGCCGGGAATACGATCTCGGCGTGTTCAATATCGTTGCCGTGCGCGACTTCAATTTCGGCGCCATGGAGAACAAGGGGTTGAACGTCTTCAATTCCGCCTATGTCCTCGCCGACGAGACTTCGGCAACGGATGCCGATTTCGAGGCCATCGAGAGCATCGTTGCGCACGAATACTTCCACAACTGGACCGGCAACCGCATCACCTGCCGCGACTGGTTCCAGCTCTGCCTTAAGGAAGGCCTGACGGTCTTCCGTGACCAGAATTTCTCCGCCGATATGCGTTCGCGTCCGGTGCAGCGCATAAAGGACGTGATCCGCCTGAGAGGCCGTCAGTTTGCGGAAGATGCGGGGCCGCTTGCACATTCTGTCAGACCCGACAATTACGGTGCCATCGACAATCTTTATACGGCGACCGTTTACGAGAAGGGCGCCGAACTGATCGGCATGCTTCGGCGGATCATCGGCGAGGATCTCTATCGCAAAGGCATGGACCTCTATTTCGAACGGCACGACGGTCAGGCTGTCACGATCGAGGATTTCTACGCCTGCTTCGAAAGCGTCACTGGCGAGGACCTCAGCGATTTCCGCCGCTGGTATTCGCAAGCCGGCACGCCCGAAGTGACGATTGACGAGACCTGGAACGAGGACACGCGCGAGTTCGAAATCACGCTGTCGCAAAAAACGCCGCCGACGCCGGGCCAGCCTGACAAGTTGCCCGTTCCGATCCCGCTGAAAATGGCGCTGCTCGATACGAAGGGCAACATGGCCGAGTGGATGACGGTGCTCGAAGATGAAGACATCACGCTGACCATGGAACTGCCGGACGGCGTCACGCAGCGTCCGCTCCTGTCCGTGAACCGGGACTTCAGCGCGCCCGTCCGCCTCAAACGGGACATCACGCGTGCGCAGCGCCTGGCACTCGTCCGCGCCGAGACCGATCCCTTCAACCAGTGGGACGGCATGCAATCGCTGGTGAAGGAAGAAATCCTCGCCCTGGCGGAAGGAAGCCAGGCACAACCCGATGATGCGCTGGTTTCGGCCCTGGCCGATGCTGTCGTGCGGGCGGCCCCGGACCCGGCATTCGCGGCTTTGCTGACGCGCCTTCCGGATGTCGGCGAGATGTTCCAGGAGCGTCAGCCCGCCGATCCGATCGCGCTCAACTCGGCGCGGCGCAAGCTGCAGGCAGCATTGGCGGCCAAGCTTGCAGGGTTCATCGGGGATACGCTCAAGGTGCCCACCCCGACGCCCTATAATCCCGGTGCGGAGCAGGCTGGCGTCCGGGCGCTGCGCACGTCCCTGATCGTGCTTCTGGGGGTCGCTGACGATCCGTATGCTGACGCCGTTTTGACGTCGCTCTACGACGAGGCGTCCAACATGACTGAGCAATTGGCTGCCCTGCGCGCGCTCTGTGTGCGCAATGCTGCCGGACGTGCCGACGCCGTGGCTCACTTCGCCCGTCGCTGGGCCAGCAACGACCTTGTCATGGACAAGTGGTTTGCGGTTCAGGCGTCGACTGGAAACCCAGATACGGTGGCAGAACTGGCGGCGCATCCAGGATTCGACCTGCGCAACCCGAACCGGGTCCGGTCGGTCGTTGCAACCTTCACAATGACCAATCTCGCAGCGTTCCATGCGCCCGACGGGTCAGGCTACCGGGCGGTTGAGGACATCATCCTCCGCGCCGATGCGGCCAATCCGGCGCTTGGCGCCCGTCTTCTGACGGCCTTCGAACAATGGCGGATTCTCGAGCCGAAGGCCCGCGCCGAAGCGGAAGCATGCCTGAAACGCCTCCAGGGAGCGAATTTGTCCGCCAATGCCGCCGATATCGTCGCCCGGGCCCTGAATTCCTGACCAGAAGTTAACGGACCGCCCCCGGCAATTAACCAATGGTCAAGGTTTGCGAATGAGAACAGACTCACGCCCGTAGTTTGGAAAATCGGGTAAGTGGGGTCGTTGTTGGCAGAGCCGGCCGCAAATCCTTCGGATGAAACCAACGCGGCGGTTGCGCCAGCGATCAGCCCGGCGCGCCTTCGGTGGATGGTCGTGGCGATCATGCTTCTCCTGGCAATCGCGCTCGGGCTGAAGGCCTGGGAGGAGCGGCAAAGCGCCGACGCTGCCCTGCTTGCGGCCCTGCAGGGCGAAGCGCGGGCGATTGCCGGGCGCATCGAGGGCCGGGCAGAAACTGCAGAAACGGCGATCCGGCTGATTACGTCCGGGGCGACCAGCCGGTCGGCGATTGCGGCGGCAACGCCGGGCGTCGATGCTGTGGTTTCGCTGACGGATGCCATGAAGGCGCCCAATGGAAGCCGGTTGCGTGCTGCGGCGGACGCCGGTTCGCAGTTGGCATCGGCCGGTCAGCGCGTCGGGATTTCTGAGCAGGGCGATATCGTCCTTGTGACGGAGGCCGATAGCGGCGCGAAGATGATCGCGCTCGCACCAGCCGGAACCTGGATTCCTCCTGTCATGGACGGGCGCCAGATCGTGCTCGATTCGGGTAGCCAGTCCTTTTCGTCGGGAGACCCGTCGCTCACACCGCTCTACCTGCCGCTCGCAGCGGGTGCTTCCGCGTTTGCGCGAGGGGAGGGATTGTCTAGAGCGGCGACGGCATGTGCCGGCGTTTCTGGTGGTGGGCTGTTGGCGTGTGCGGTTGTGCCGTCTCCCCTGTTGACCGTCGATGACCTTGTTCGCCTGCTGATCTTCGGCCTGCTTATTTCCGCGCCCATCCTTGCCATTGTCGGACTGATGAATCACCTGTCCGCCGAACAGTCCCGCGAACTGGCAGCAGCGGCCCGTGAGAACGATAGCGAACACATTGTCAGCGCGGTGATGCGCGGGTCCCTGTCAGGTTATTGGGAATGGACACCGCATCTGATGGCGCTTGATCTCAGCGAGGCGGCCTGCGAACTTTTCGGCATGAGCGGTTCCGGCGAACTGAGTATCGCGACCCTGGTCCAGCAGGTGCATTCCGAAGACCGGCAGCGTTTCGGCGACGCGATCAAGCGGTCGCGGACGATCGGTTGGATTCAGATCAGCGTGCGGACTGTGGCCGCTACGCCCCGATGGATAGAGATGCGCGGCGCCACGACCGAAACGGCCAAGGGTCCCCGGTTCGGCGGCATTGTGCTCGACATCACGGACCGCAAGCAAAGCGAAGAGCGCACGCGGGCGGCCGAGCGGCGTCTGCGCAATGCGATCGAGGGCTTCAATGGCCCGTTTGCACTGTGGGACAACCGCAAGCGGCTGCTGTACTGGAACCGGGCATTCGCCTTCGATTTCGGGCTAGAGGATACGCTGCGTCCGGGCATGGCGCACGATACAATGATCATCGCCCGGGCCGGCGCGGTGCTTTCGGAGCGCCAGTCTGCCGACGACGAACATACCAATCTCCTCTGTGTGCAGAATGGCCGCTGGCTGAAAATGGTCGAACGGCCGACTCCGGATGGCGGCCTGATCACCGTCGGTGTGGATGTGACGGAGAACGTCCGGAACGAGGATGAACTGAAGCGCCAGAAGGACCGCATGCGCAAGGCGGTGCTCGATCTTGAACGCTCCGAAGGCCGGGCAGGAGAGCTTGCGCGGAAGTATTCTGAAGAGAAGACCCGGGCCGAATATGCCGCCAGTTCGAAGTCGGCATTCCTCGCCAATATGAGCCACGAATTGCGCACGCCGCTCAACGCAATCAATGGCTTCTCGGAAATCCTCGCTCATGAATTGTATGGCCCGCTGGGCGACGCCCGGTACAAGGGCTACGCCGCCGACATCCTGACGTCGGGCCAGCACCTGCTCGACATGATCAACGACATTCTCGACATGGCGAAGATCGAAGCGGGCAAGATGACGATCAATCCGCAACCGATCGATCCGGTCGACCCCGTCGATGCGGCCGTCCGCATGATCCGGCGCAAGGCCGGTGACAAGGATATCGAGTTGGTCCTCGATGCGCAGCCGGGCCTGCCGGAAATCGATGCCGACCACCGCGCCATCCGCCAGATGGTGCTCAATCTCGTGTCGAATGCCATCAAGTTCACGGATGCAGGCGGCACGATCACTGTCTCCGTCCAGCAGCAGGGTCCGGAAATCCGCGTCGCCGTCACCGATACCGGCATCGGCATACCGGCAGAAGACCTGCCACGTCTGGCGCAGCCGTTCGAACAGGTCTCCGGTTCCCGCGACCGGAATTATGAGGGAACCGGCCTCGGCCTCGCGCTGACCAAGTCATTCGCCGAAATGCATGGCGGCCGCATGTCGATCTCGTCGATCCAGGGCGAGGGCACGACCGTCGCGTTCACCCTGCCGATAGACGGCGCGTCGAGCGTCGCCGACGCGTTCCCGTCGCGCGACGTCGCTTGATCTCCGGGTAAATCAGGCAGGCCGGCGATTCCACGCCGCAATGCGGCTGGTGGCTCCGGCCTCGACCTCACCCCAGGCACCGGTTTTCAGTTTTGGCTCGAGCGTGTCAGGCACTTCATTCACGACGTCCGGCAGGAACCTTGCGATACCATTGCTCGTGACGACAAGGAGCGTGGCATCGCGGCCCATTTCCTTCGCTTCCGCGAGCAGGCCTCGCCATCCCTTGTGGATCGCCGTCATGTCGATCCGCCAGCCGTGCGGCGGTATTCCCAGCGCGTCCCACTGATCCAGCGCCGCCGCACCGATGCGCGCCAGAACCTGATCTTCCGGCTTGTTCTCATCCGGTCCATAGTCAATCTCGGTCAGGAATTTCAACACCTTCAGTTCCGGTGGAGCGTCACTCCGTGCAAGGATGGCTTCCGCGGTTGCGCGGGTCCTTTGCAGGGACGAACAATAGGCAGCGGAAAATCTGGTTCCGGAAAAATGCTCCGCGAGCGCTTCGGCCTGGGCCCGTCCGGATACGGACAAGGGCAGGTCGGTCCGGCCGCCGACCCGCGTGACCACGTCACCCTTGTCGAACGTATTGCCATGCCGGCAAATGATGACCCGACCCATGATGCTCAATCCCCGTGCGGATCGCCGAATTCGGCGACGAGGCGTTCCGCCAATGCGACATCCTCGGCCGTGTCGATCCCTGGAATGGCGATCCTGTCAGGTTGCACCTCGACGCACTGGACGGACATGCCGTTCTCAAGCAGGCGCAACTGTTCGAGGCCTTCGAGCTGTTCGTAGTACCCTTCCGGCAGGGCGACGTAGCGGCGCAGGGCGTCGAGCTTGTAGGCATAGAGCCCGATATGGCGGCAGACGGGCGACAGATTGCCCTGTGTCCGCAGATTCGCTTCCTTGCGCATGGCCGGGATCAGGTTCTTCGAGAACCAGAGCGCCTTGCCGGATGCGTCATGGGTCAGCGTCGTCCCGGAGAAAGGCGTGTCGATCTTGTGCGCGCGGAACTCGTCCAGCGCGGTCCAGGTCAGGCGCACATAGGGCGTGGCGGCATCGCAACCGGACTCGGCTGCCGCCCTGGCAACGGCGGCCACATGCGCAGGCGGGGTGAACGGCGAGTCGCCCTGGAGATTGACGATCACGTCCGGTTCGAGACCAAGCGCCTCCGCCGCGGCCAGAGCGCGGTCGGTTCCCGATGGCAGGGCCGGGTCCGTCATCACAACGGAGATGGACCGTTCCGTGCAATGATCGAACACACGGTCGTCGTCGGTTGCAACGACACTGCCGGCCTCGCCGATTTCCCTTGCCGCCCTGGCTGCCATCGCCGCGACGCGCGAGACCATGCTGCGCCCGGCAATCTCGATGAGTGGCTTGCCGGGGAGGCGTTGTGAGGCATAGCGCGCCGGAACGACAATCAGTGTACGCATGGCAGGAATCAATAATCCGTCGCGTAGCTGTCGAGGCTCGTGTCGTCTGTCTCGTCCGGATCGTCCCGCATGCCCTGCATCAGTCCGATGACCGGGCCGACCCATTGCAGCGCTTCGTCGCTGACACCTTCCTTTTTCAGGAAGGAAGTGAAGGCCGGCACGAATTCCTCCTGCCTGCCGCAGCGGTCGAGCGCGGCTTCCAGCTCCGGCAGAACGATGTCGTTGAACGAATAGGCGAACTTGCGCAATTTTTCTGTTTTTCCCATCAGCGCCATGGCGGCGAGCGGGTCGACGTCGCCGTCGTCCTCGGCCAGGCGGCGGAGAGCGTTGATCAGGCCGCGATTCTCGGAGGCGAACCTGTGCAGGATCTTGTCGGACTTGTAGTCGATCCATTCGGCTGTGCAGGGTTCCGGCTCGACGGTGGCACACCCCGCCAGCGGCAGGAGGCACAGGGCGAGGGCGGCGAGGCGGCGCTTCATGTCATGGCTCCCGGAAACAGGTCTGGAGCCACACTAGCGGTCCCGGCGCACCATGCCTAGCGGGGCAGGTGAGACGGAAAAGACCCTGGCGTTAGGGGGCGCCAGGGCCTCGTCCGGCCGGAGGGTGGAGGCTGTCCCCCTCGGGCTAGTCGTCGGTTCCGTCGAGTTCATCGACGCCGGCCTGCTCGAGGAACGATGCCTTATCCTCTTCAGCCAGTTCGGGGCTCGACTTGATCCGTGCGATGACGGTGGCAGAGGCAAGCGTCCTGCGATCACCCTTCACGCAGGCGATCTTGATCTTGTGGCCTTCAGGACCGTCCTTGACGATGATCCGCGACTCGCCGTCGGCCAGTTCGGCAGTGCGGCATTCGTCCACGGCGGCGTCGAATTTCTGGCTCATGGCCTCCATGCGCGCATCGAATTCAGGACCGTAAGTGACGTCAATCTTGGCTTCCAGTTCTGCAGCGAGCGCTTCAATCCTTGCTTCGAATTCGGCGCTCATGGCTTCCAGTTTCGGCTCGTAGGCCGCTTCGAAAGCTTCCGCCTGCGCTTCGAATTCCGCAGCCATGGCTTCGGTCCGGGCTTCGAACGCTTCCGACCAGTCTTCCCATTCCTGCTCGTCCATCACGCGTTCCTTGCCGTCTTCGGTGATGACAAATTGCACGACCTCCCCGCCATCCAGCACGCGGACATTGAAGGTCGACATCACTTTGTCGAATTCCTGCATGTGCGCGTCGAATTCGGCTGTCATCTGCATGTCGGGCATTTCCGACATCGGGCCTTCCATGGCCTTCTCGAAGGCGGCGCTTTCCTCTTCGATCTTTGCCGACAGCTCCTGGATTTCTGCATCAAAGGATGCATCTGGAATGATTTCACCGAACGGGTCGCCGAGCACCACGATCTGCCGGTCCTTGATCCGTTCGCCATTGATGAAGACGGTGCCATTGTGGATCTCCATCGTCTGATGGGAGTCAAGCTGGCCGGCATTTGCGGAAACCGAGGCGGACAGGGCGAGAGCGGCGACGCTTGCGGCGGCGACGGTGGCAAAGCCGGCGATACGGCGGTTGCGGGACGGAACAGGGTGGGTCATGCGGCGGAGCCTTTCTTTCAGGGCATGGGCAAGGGGCAGGCTGGCGGCGAACACGAGCCGCTCCTGTCTGGCAGGGCGGGCGGCTTTGATCAGCGTCGCGCCATAGGCGTGCGGCGTGGTCGCTCCGATCCGCAGCACGTCGGCATCGCAGGCCGATTCCTGGTCGGTCCGGAAAGCGTTGCGGGCCATATGCGCAAGCGGGTTGAACCAGAGGCAGGCGACAAAGATTTCGGAAATCTGGAGGGCCCATAGGTCGCCGCGCCGGACATGCATCAGTTCATGGGCGAGCGCTGCGCTTTGCTGGGTCTCGTCATAGTCGGTCTCGAACCAGGCCGGGACCATCACCACGGGCCGTATCAGGCCGGCGACGAGTGGACCGCTCGAAATGAAGCTGCTGGCGATCAGGGGCATGCGCCGCAGGCCGACGCTTTGCGAGATTCTCGCGGCCCGCATTTGCAAGTGCGGTGAGACGCTCACGGCTTCTCTGTGAACGGTCTGCATGAAGGTGCGATGCCGCCAGAAGCTGAGGCCGAGTGTCAGCAGCGCGCCGGCGAGCCAGACGCCAATCAGGATCGGCATTGCGGCGCCGCCCAGCCATTCCTGCAGGGTCGACAGGGACTGGCCGCCGTCCGAGATGGTCGTGCTTATGCCGTGCGGTGCCGCGATGGCCGCCACCGGTTCCGCGGAATGGATGCCGATCACCTGTGTGCCATCGGCCATGGCAGTTGCGGTGACGTCGGCCCCGGCCGGATTCACGCCATGCGAGGAAGGAAGGCGCACCGTGCCCATCAGAGACAAGGGAGAGTGCACGGGCGGCATCACCAGCCGGACCAGTGGCAATATCCAGAGGGCATAGGCCGCACCCGCGCCGAACAGACGCGCGACATGCCGACGTGAGACGAGGACAACCCCGATCAGGACGCTGACGGCCAACAGGGTCTGCAGCGCGGCGGAGGCGTCGGGAAAAGCGATGGCACCAATCATTTCTTCAGATCCCCCAGGAGTTTTTCAAGTTCAGCGATGTCTTCCGGCGTCAGCCCCCGGGAGTCGGCGAGATAGGCGACGAGCGGCGCAGCGCGTCCCGAGAAGACCCGGTCGACGAACTGCCGTGCCGCCTTCGATTTGTAGGCTTCCTCGCCGACCATCGGAAAATAGAGGTAGCGGCGGCCGTCTTCCTCGGTCCGCAGCGCGCCTTTTTCGACGAGCCGGGCGAGCAGGGTCTTCACCGTCCGCGTGGTCCAGTCCTTCTCGTCGCCGAGCGCTGCATGCACGTCGCTCGCAGCCAGGCCCGGGGTCTCCCAAAGCACCGACATGACGTCGAGTTCGGCCGCCGATATCTTCATTTCGCAGGTCCCCTTGTGGACTACAGTCGTAGTCGTTACCGATGACTACAACCGTGGTCAAGAGGCATAGTGTGACAATACGGAAAGATTGGCGACACTTCCCGCCATGCTGCGCCCGTCCCTTCTATTTGGATTTTCCGTCCTGTAGGGTTAAGCGGAGCGCGGCCCCTCCAGGGCGCTCCGGGAGTGACGAACATGAAAAAGCGGATCGTGGGAGCGCTGGTTGCGGCGCTGTTGATGCCGGGATGCGCTGACACTGCTTCGAACGCGGAACTGGGCCGGGTGCTCGGCCAGGTCCTCGGTTCGCCGGCGGCCCAGGGTGCGCTCAGCAGTGCGGAGATCGATGCGGGCCTGCGCGAAGCCCTGACAGTCGGCACCAACCTTGTCGCCAACCAGCTTGGCCGCACCGACGGTTATTTCGGCGACCCGAAGATCCGGATTCCGCTGCCGAAGACCTACCGGAATATCCAGACCAACCTCGCGAAAGTCGGCGCGAGCGGACCGCTGGACGACCTCGAACTTCGCATGAACCGCGCCGCTGAAGCGGCCGTGCCGCAGGGCAAGGCCCTCGTCCTGAGCGCGATCCGCGACATCACGATCGACGATGCGCTCAACATCCTGAATGGCGGTGATACGGCGGCAACCGATTTCCTCCGCGCGAAGACGGAAGACAAGCTGCGTGCGGCCTTTACGCCCTACGTCAAGGAATCCCTTGCCAATGCAGGCGCCTTCTCCTCTCTGGAAAGCGTGGCGGGTAAGTACGGATTGGGCGGCGTGACATCGAACCTGCAGTCTGACCTGACAAACCATGCCGTGACTCTGGGGCTTGATGGAATGTTCCTCTACGTCGCCGAGGAGGAAAAGAAGATCCGGGAGAATCCGGTCGCGCGCACGACGGAACTGTTGCGCCGCGTCTTTGGGAATCAAGGGTAATGCGCCGTTTCCGCAAGGAACTGAAATCCGGGGGCGAACTCGCCGGGATCGAATTCGGCGATCCCATCAAGCCATTCGCGGCGGTCTGGCTGCATGCCACCGGCTTCAACGCCATGACTTACCAGTCGATGCTCGCGCCACTCGGCCTGCGCCAGCGCGTAGGCGCGCTGGACATGCGCGGCCATGGACGGTCGAGCCTGGTGGCAAAGCCGGGCCGCATGAAGTCCTGGAACCGTTATCGCGACGACGTGATTGAATGGCTCGACAAGGAAGCGCCCCAGGGCGTTGTCCTCGGCGGCCACTCGATGGGCGGCTGCGTGGCGCTGTTGGTCGCGGGCAAGCGCCCGGATCTCGTCAAGGGGCTTGTTCTCGCCGACCCGGTGATCCTGTCGCGGTCGCAATATTTCTGGAATCATTTCTGTCCGCCGGTCTCGTGGCTGATCCGCCGCAATGAATTGGCCCGCCGGGCGAAGAAACGCCGGGCGGATTTTGGTTCGTTCCGCGAGGCCCTGGAATCCTATTCCGGACGCGGCGCGTTTGAATCCTGGCGCGAGCCCTTCCTCGCCGACTACCTCCTCGATGGTATCGACCGGGTCGACGAGGACGGCGACGACAGCGAGAGCCAGTCCTGGCGCCTCTTGTGCGAACCGAAATGGGAAGCGGCGACGTTCGCGGCACAGCGAAACCGACCGTGGAAGGCCCTGCGCAAGGCCAAGAAGAACAAGATTCCGATCACTATCCTGCGTCCGAACCGGGCCTCGGTGATCAATGCCAAGGTGCGCGCCCAGCTGATCCTGCGGAACCCGACCATGATGATGAAGGGTGTCCGCGGCGTGACGCACTTCCTTCCCATGGAAGCGCCCTATGAAGTGCGGGATGCGCTGTCGGCCTATATTGCCCGTCTGGTTGAGCGGTTCACGCTGGAAGAGGATACGCACGTGGCGCGTACGCTGAACACCCGCCGGCGCCGGGCCTGACAAACTGACTCCAGACTTCAGGAGCGCTGATTGGCGGCGTTTCGAGGTTGGGCTAGCAGATGCTTCGCCGTCCAAGGTCTTAAAACTCCATGCTGGAAATACTCACCGCGTTCCTGACCTCCTCTCCGGTCAAGATCGGCTTCGTGCTTGTCCTTACGGCCATTGTGTTTTTCGGGTTCATCCGGGAAAAGCTGCCGTCCGATGTGGTGGCCCTGCTGGCAATGGGGGCGCTGGTGCTGACGGGGCTGATCTCCGTCAAGGACATGCTGGGCGTCTTTTCGAACCCTGCGCCGATCACGATCGGGGCCATGTTCGTGCTGTCAGCTGCACTGGAACGTACAGGAGTCATCGATGCGGCTGGGCGCGGGGTGTCACGCCTGGCGGAGAGGGTGTCGCCCATCCTGGCGGTGCTGGCGATGATGCTGGGGGTGATCGTTCTGTCGGCGTTCGTGAACAATACGCCGATTGTCGTGATCCTGATGCCGGTGGCCGTGCGGCTGGCGCAGACGATCAAGGTTGCCCCGTCCAAGCTGTTGATTCCCTTGTCTTTTGCGGCGATTTTCGGGGGCACCACCACCCTGATCGGCACGTCGACCAATATCCTTGTCGACGGCGTGGCGCAGGATGCCGGGATGGCACCGTTCGGAGTGTTCGAGATCACCGGCGCCGGGGCGATTCTTGCCCTGGTAGGGGCCGTATACATGTCGGTTCTTGGCCCACTCCTGCTGCCCGTACGCGACTCGTTGGCTGGTTTGCTGCCGGATTCGCGCGAGCGGCGCTTCATTGCACAGATCCTGATCCCCATCGACTCGGTCCTCGTCGGGCTGACCATCGCCGAGACGGGGTTCACGGCGTCGAAGGGGTTCACCGTGATCGACGTGTTCCGCGACGGGGTGTCTTTGCGAGCCAATCTCAAATCCATCGTGCTGCAGGCCGGCGATCGGGTCGTCCTGCGCTCGCCGGTGTCGGAAATGCTGACCCTCAAGGAGCAGGGCAATATCGCGGTCGGTGCGGCGGCCAATTCCCGGCCGTCCTTTGAGCCGATCCAGACCAGCGAGACGGTGATCGTCGAAGGCGTCATCGGGCCGCAGTCGCGCCTGGTCGGGCGGCGCCTCGCCGGCCTCGGCCTTGCGCGCCTCTATGGCGTCTATGTCCTGGCCATCCACCGGCGCGGCGAGAACATGGCCGACCAGATGGACGAGATGCGGTTCGATGTCGGCGACACGGTGCTGGCCGAAGGGCCGGCCCGGGGCATGCGCCAGATGTTCGACGACGGCATGCTGAACAACCTCACCCAATCGTCCGACCGGGCGATCCGCCGCGACAAGGCACCCATCGCCATCGCGGCCGTGTTGCTGGTCGTGCTGATCGCGGCGACCGGGGTGTTGCCGATTGCCGCCATTGCCATCGTCGCGGCGACGCTGGTCGTGGCGCTTGGGTGCCTCGACCATCAGGAAGCCTATCACGCGATCCGCTGGGACATCCTGATGCTGATCTTCGGCATGCTGGCGCTCGGCTCGGCGATGGAGCAGACCGGAGCCGCTGCCCTGCTCGTCAGCCAGCTGTCCGGCATGACCGGCGGCCTCGGGCCGCTGGCGATCCTTGCGGTGATCTACCTCGTCTCCACGTTCCTGACCGAGATCATGAGCAACAATGCGACCGCCATCCTGCTGACGCCGATTGCCATCGGCATCGCGCATTCGACCGGCATGGATCCGAAACCGCTGGTCGTCGCGGTGATGTTTGCGGCGAGTGCCAGCTTCGCGACGCCCATCGGCTACCAGACCAATACGCTGGTCTACGGTGCGGGAGGCTACAAGTTCACCGACTTCGTGAAAATCGGCGTGCCGCTGAACCTGACCATGTTCGTGACGTCGATGTTCGTGATCCCGGCCTTCTGGCCGCTGGTGCCGGCGGCCTGATTACCAGAGCGGCCCGCCGGGCGAGGCGGCAGCCGCGAGCTTTTCCATCAGCCTTGTCAGCTCGGTGCGCTCCTCCGGGGTCAGCACGGCGGTCAGGATCCGCTCTTCCGACTGGGCCAGCGGCACGATCTGTTCGTACACCGACTGGCCGATACGGGTCAGGTAGAGCTGCGAGCGGCGGCCGTCCTCGTCAGAGGACTTGCGTTCGAGGTAACCGAGTTCGATCAGGCCGGCGACGGCGCGGCTGACAGCGACCTTGTCCATCGCGGTGCGTTGGCCGATCTCGGTGGCGCTGATGCCCGGCGTATCCCCGGTCACCGCCATGACGCGCCATTGCCAGATCGTCAGGCCGAATTCCCGGTCATAGATTTCCGCGATCCGCCGCGAGATCGTGTTGGACAGGACCGACAGCCGGTAGGGCAGGAATTCGCGCAGGCGCAGGCGGGGATGATCGGGCGTATCGGCCATGGCGGGTCCATTTCTGCTTGCCTTGCGGGCGCCAAATAGTTACATATGAAACTAAATCAGTCCACAGCAATTCGGAGAAGACCCATGGCCGACCTGTTTGACAACCCCGCCGGGCTCGACGGATTTGAATTCATTGAATTCTCTGCGCCCGAGAAGGGCGTCCTGGAACCCGTGTTCGAGACCATGGGCTTCGTCAAGATCGCCCGCCACCGCTCCAAGGATGTCGAACTCTGGCGGCAGGGTGGCATCAACCTGATCACCAATTACGAGCCGAAATCCCCGGCCTGGTATTTCAGCCGCGAGCATGGGCCGTCGGCCTGCGGCATGGGCTTTCGCGTGCGCAACGCGGCCAAGGCCTATGACCACTTGCTGAAACAGGGCGGCGAACCGATCGAGGTGAAGACCGGCCCGATGGAAATTCACATTCCCGGCATTCGCGGCATCGGCAATTCGATCATCTACCTGATCGACCGCTATGAGGAGGGCGACGGCCACTTCTCGATCTATGATATCGACTTCGACTATCTTCCCGGCGTCGATCGGCATCCGCAAGGCTGCGGCTTCAAGCTGATCGATCACCTGACGCACAATGTGTATGGCGGCCGCATGAAGTACTGGGCGGACTTCTACGAGACGCTCTTCAATTTCCGCGAAATCCGCTATTTCGATATCAAGGGCGAATATACCGGCCTGACCTCCAAGGCGCTGACCGCGCCGGACGGCAAGATCCGCATACCGCTGAACGAAGAGGGCAAGGGCGGCGGCGGCCAGATCGAGGAATTCCTGCGCGAGTTCAATGGCGAGGGCATCCAGCACATTGCGCTGATCTGCGACGATCTCGTCGCCTGCTGGGACCGGCTGAAGGCCAAGGGCGTGCCGTTCATGACCGCGCCCCCGGAAACCTATTACAAGATGCTCGACGGCCGCCTGCCGGGGCATGGCGAACCCGTGGGAGAATTGCAGAAGCGCGGCATCCTGCTCGACGGCACGACCGAGGGCGGCAATCCGCGCCTGCTGTTGCAGATTTTCGCGACGCCGCAGATCGGCCCGGTCTTCTTCGAATTCATCCAGCGCAAGGGCGACTACAAGGAAGGATTCGGCGAAGGCAACTTCAAGGCCCTGTTCGAGAGCATCGAACGCGACCAGGTTGAGCGGGGCGTGATCGGCGTGAAGGAAAAGGTGTGAGATCAGGTGCAACGCTCATCCTGAGCGAAGTCGAAGGATGGCCCACAAGATGATACGTTCGCAAAACCCGCGCCCGCCCTTCGACTTCGCTCAGGGTGAGCGCTCAGGAGGACCGGAAAGATGACCACCCCCAAACTTCGTGGCGTCCACCACGTTGCCTATCGTTGCAAGGACGCCAAAGAAACGGTGGAGTTCTACCGCGACGTGCTCGGCATGGAGTTCCAGCTGGCCATTGCGGAAGACCATGTGCCCTCGACCGGCGCCTATGATCCGTACATGCACATCTTCCTCGATGCCGGGAACGGCAACGTGCTCGCCTTCTTCGAGCTGCCCGAACAGCCCGAAATGGGCCGCGACCCGAACACGCCGCAATGGGTGCAGCACATCGCCTTCCGCCTCGGCTCGCTGGGCGAACTGCTGGCCACCAAGGCGCACCTCGAATCCCTCGGCATCGACGTGCTCGGCCCGACCCATCACGGCATCTTCAAGTCGATCTACTTCTTCGATCCGAGCGGCCACCGCCTCGAACTCGCCGCCGACATCGGCACGCCGGAGCAGATGGCGCAGCTCAAGAGCGTCGCCCAGCCGATGATCGACGAATGGACCGCCACGAAGAAGGCGCCCCGGCATGCCGCGTGGCTGCATGAGAAGATTCGGGAAGAGTCGAACTAGCGCCCAGATTTGAGATGGCGTCATCCCGGAAATCGCTTAGCGATTGTCCGGGACCCAGACTACAGTCTGCAAAAGAACACTGGGTCCCGGGCATTTGCTGCGCAAATCCCGGGATGACGAATAGCAAAGGGAGCAAAAAAACATGAAACTCGCCACCCTCCGGAACGGCACGCGTGACGGCCGCCTTGTCGTCGTCAGCCGCGACCTGACGCGCGCCACCGATGCCGCCCGCATTGCGCCCACGCTGCAGGCCGCGCTCGACAAGTGGTCGATCTACGGGCCGGAGCTG
>JBGSKI010000177.1:0-1671 GCA_041741315.1 Hyphomonas sp.
CGAAACCGGCCGAAGCGTCCCTTGCGCTGTGCGACAGTCTTGATGAGACGGCCTTCAACGACAATGGCCTTGCCGATTGCCGGATGGACCCCTCGGACGGGTCCGGCTGGAAGGTCGACGTGCGCTATGGCGAGGATGTCGACAACACGCTGCCGGTGGTGATCGACATTGTCGGCGCGGACGGCGCGGTGAAAATGTCGTTCACGGAGACCTCCGAGTTTGCCTATGGCCTGCCGGACTTCAATGATCTCGACGGCGATGCCCGCGCCGACCTGATGGTGCCGCTGATGACCGGCAATGTGAACACGAACTATGCCGTATGGCGCGGCGTCGAAGGCGACGTTCCGTATGTGCGGGCCGGCGAGATGAGCGGCGTCGGATTCGGCCCGGCCGGAGACGGCCTGATCAGCGCTTCGGCGCGCGGCAGCGCCGCCTCGTGGTTCACGTCCTACTTCATCTTCGACAACAATCTGCTCGTCCCGATCGCGACGGCGGAGGTCGAACTGTCGAACGATGACGAGGGCACGGAGACCTGCAAGGTCGTCGACGATGGGGGCCTTGCTCGCATCGGCCTGTCCATGGAAGGGGCGCAACTCCGGTTCTGCGCCGAAGAATAAGCGCTGGATCAGTCCGACAGGGTCGGCGTGATCGCGTCGATAGCCGGTTTCCGCGCCAGCAGCTTGTTGCGGTAATAGGCGCCGCCGGCGATCATCTTCAGGCGCTCGGCCTCGGCCATGGCGGCATCCATCAGGTCAGCCGGTTCCACCACGCGGTCGATCCAGCCGACCGGCAAGGCTTCGTCCGGCGTGTAGAGGCGTGCCTGAACGAGTGCCTCGGTCAGGTACATCGGGTTCAGCCGGGCGCGCGGCAGTTCGGAGCCGAAGCTTGGCAGGGTCATGCCATTGATCGTCTCGTTGGCGCCGATCTTGTAGGCTCCACGCGCCGATATCCGTGTGTCGCCGCCGAGCAAGAGGAAGGCCCCCATGGCAATCGCATGGCCGTTCGACGCAATCACGACAGGCATCTTGGAGGTAAACAGGCGCATCGCCAGCCTGCCGCCGCCATTGACCAGCTTGCGTACATCGTCCGGCTGGGCCCCGGCCATGAATTTCAGGTCGAACCCGGCAGAGAACCGGTCCGGCCGCCCCGTGAGCACGAGGATATCGGCCTCCTTCTCGGCCTGGTCGAGACAGGCATTCACCGCGTCCAGCATAGTGAGGCTGATGGCGTTGGCCTTGCCATCATCCATGGTGAGGACAGCGATCTTGTCGTCGATCTTGATCGTAGCGGTCATGAGAACTCCCTTGCTGGCGCAACCTTAGACGGGAGGTCACCCTTGGGGAAGCAAGACCTGTCGCCGGGGCATGGATGAAAGGCGGGGTTTCAGGGGTTTGGATTTCTCAACTCTTGCCGTTCGGTTTGTGGGGAACCTGTGGAGAACGCGGCAAGAAAAATGCCTCATCCCCTCCGTGTCCGGAAGAATTCCCTCAGCAGCGCGCTCGCCTCTTCTCCCCGCGCCTCATCCTGTTCCACCTCAGGCCGCCAGTGGCAGGTCGGCTGGTCGAAGAAGCGCGCGCCGTGGATCACCGCACCGCCTTTCGGGTCGCAGGCACCGAAGACAAGGCGGCCGATGCGGGCGAGGCTGATCGCGCCGGCGCACATGGCGCAGGG
>JBGSKI010000178.1:0-2543 GCA_041741315.1 Hyphomonas sp.
GTTTCAGCAGCCGGCACGGGCGCCTCCTGTTTCGGCGCACAGGCCGCAAGCAGCACCAACGCCGCCGCCAGACATGTCACATTCCAACGCATTTGCCTGCCCTGCCCCGGTTGCCCATGGCCTTAGGCGTAGCGGGTGGCCTAGCGGCCCGCAAGGGAGCCGCCCGGGATCAGATGTGCAGCGCGCGGCCTTCGGCATCCAGCACGGCTTCGTGCATCGTCTCGGAGATCGTCGGGTGGGCGAAGACCGTATGGATCAGGTCGGCCTCGGTCAGCTCGCCTTGCCGCGCGATAACATAGCCCTGGATCAGCTCGGTAACTTCCGCGCCTATCATGTGCGCGCCGAGGAGTTCGCCGGTCTTCTTGTCGAAGATGGTTTTCACGAGGCCCTGCTCCGCGCCCATCGCGATGGCCTTGCCATTGCCGATGAAGGGAAAGCGGCCGACCTTGATGTCGTGGCCTTTCGCCTTGGCGGCGGCTTCGGTGAGCCCGACGCTTGCGACCTGAGGATGGGAATAGGTGCAGCCCGGCACGTTCGAGGCGTCGAAGGGCTCGGCCTTGTTCTTGCCGGCGATGCCTTCGACGCAGACCACGCCTTCATGGCTCGCCTTGTGGGCCAGCCAGGGCGGACCGGTAAGATCGCCGATGGCATAGAGGCCGGGTACGCCGGTCTTGCCGAAACCATCGACGGTCACATGCGTCTTGTCGATCTTTACCCCTAGCGCTTCGAGGCCGAGATTTTCGACATTGCCGACAATGCCGACAGCCAGGATGGCGCGGTCGAATTCCTGCGTTTCCTTCTTCCCGGACTTGTCGGTGATGTCGGCGGTAACCGTGTTCTTGCCGGCCTTCAGGTTTTCGACCTTGGCGCCGGTGACGATCTTGAGGCCTTGTTTCTTGAAGTCTTTCTCGGCGAATTTCGAGATTTCCTCGTCTTCCACAGGGAGGATGCGGTCCATCACCTCGACGACGGTCACCTCTGAGCCCAACTCGTTGTAAAAGCTGGCGAATTCGATGCCGATGGCGCCGGAACCGATGACCAGCAGGCGCTTCGGCGTGACATCCGGTGTCATGGCTTCGCGATAGGTCCAGATCAGCTTGCCATCGGCGACGAGGCCGGCTTGCGGAATGTCCCGCGCGCGGGCTCCGGTGGCGAGCATGACGTTTTTGGCGGCGTAGGCCGTGTCCTTGCCGTCCTTGCCCTTGACGATGACTTTCGGGGCGGCCGTTCCTTTTTCGAGGCGGGCGGTGCCTTCGATGACGTCGATTTTATTCTTTTTCATCAGGAACTTGACGCCGTTCGACAGCTGGCTGGCGACACCGCGCGAGCGCTTGACGACAGCCTCCAGATCGAAGTCGACCTTGTCGATCTTCAGGCCGAAATCCTTGGCGTGCTTGGCAAGGTGCAGCACTTCCGCTGACCGCAGCAGCGCCTTGGTCGGGATACAGCCCCAGTTGAGACAGATGCCGCCCAGCGCATCGCGCTCCACGACGGCGGTCTTCATTCCGAGCTGGCTGGCACGGATCGCGGCGACATAGCCGCCGGGGCCGGTGCCGATGATGATGAGGTCGTATTGGGTGCTCATGGTATCTGATCCGCCCTAGAGAAGCATCGCTTCGGGTGTTTCGACATATCGCTTGAAGGCCTGCAGCCATTTGGCGCCTTCTGCACCACCTATTACACGATGGTCGCAGGTGAGGGTGACGCTCATGATGGTTGCGGCGGAAAGGTTGCCCCTGGCGTCGACCACGGCGCGCTTTTCCCCTGCTCCTACGGACAGGATCATCCCTTCCGGGGGATTGATGATCGAGGCGAAGTTGCGGATGCCGAACATTCCGAGGTTCGAGATCGAGAATGTGCCGCCCGTATATTCCTGCGGTTTCAGTTTCCGGTCGCGGGCGCGGACGGCCAAGTCCTTCATTTCTTCGGATATTTCGGCGAGGCCCTTGGTTTCGGCCTTGAAGATGACCGGGGTGATCAGGCCGCCGTCGATGGCGACGGCGACGGAGACATTGGCGTGCTTGTGGTAGGCGATGCCCTTGTCGGTGTAGCTGGCATTGCAGTCGGGCTCGTCCATCAAGGCGAGGGCGCAGGCCTTGATCAGCATGTCATTGACTGAGACCTTCACGCCATTGCGAGCTGCAGCATTTATTGCAGTTCGCGAGGCGAGCAGGGAGTCCAGGGCAAGGTCGATGGTGAGTGGGAAATGGGGCACCTGCATGAAGCTGGTGGTGAGGCGCCTGGCGACGACCTTGCGGACACCGTCGAGCGGCTTCAGCTCGTAGCTGTCCGGCGCGTAGACGCGGTCGTCGAGCACCTGCGGCAGGATCAGGCCGTCCGGCTGTGCAACTGCAGCCGCTGCAACAGGTTTCGCGCCGGGCTGGGCTGTCTCGACATCCCGCCGGATGATGCGGCCGTGCGGCCCCGATCCAGTGAGCGCAGCGAGGTCTATCCCCTTCATGGAGGCGATGCGGCGGGCGAGCGGGCTGGCCTTGATGCGGCCGTCAGCAGACGTGCCGGAAGGCATGGGCGTAGAGGCGACC
>JBGSKI010000179.1:0-3036 GCA_041741315.1 Hyphomonas sp.
TGGCGGCGCCGCGCATCGAAGTGACGATGCCGGACGCGGCGCGGGCGGATTTCCTGCTGACCGCCTATGCCGATGTGATCGCGGATGCCGGCACGCTGGCAGCAGCGCTCGGGAGGCTGAAGGGCCTGCAGTCGAAGGAGACGCTCACCGAATGGGCGGCGCTGGCGGGTGAGGGCAGGTTCCGCCAGCTGGCACTCGAATTGATGCACAGGCACTACGATCCGCTCTATGCGCGGACGCGCAAGCGGCGGGAGGATGCACCCATTTTGGAAATCAACCTGAATTCGGCAAGCGCCGGGGATCTTGCGCGCGCGGCAAAGCAGATCCTTTCGGAGGCCTAGTTCCCATGGCGCATAGCGTTCAATTGATCATCGGCCGGGGCCCGGCGCTCGATAGGTTTCTGGCGGCCTGGCCCGAGGCGAGGCGCGTGGACTTGCCTGCGGGCTGGACTGCCGTGCCGGTTGGCGATGTCCTCTATGACGCGATCCGCGCGCGTTATCCGGACGCGGAGACCAACGGCCCCTTCGGGATGGACCCACCTGGCCTCGATGCGGCGCTCTGCGTTGCCACCGGCGGCGGAGGTGCACTCGCCTATGTCGAGACGGAGTATTTCGGCGGGGTCGGGACGCAGTCTGGCGGTGCCTGGCTGGACGGTGCCCGCGTGTGTGCGAGTGAGGCCGGGAACGCCATCAATGCCGCACTGACGCGGATCGGTGTGGTCGCGCGCGCGCCCGATGATGCGTTCGATACGATCGGGCTCGGCCGGCGGCGGCACATGAGCGATTATGGCGTTGGAGAGGAGGACGACTAGCGCCCGCGCGCTTCCTCAGTGCCCATGCGCGCCAGTTCGTCGGCGCGTTCGTTGCCCGGGTCGCCATTGTGGCCCTTGACCCATTTCCACGTGATCTCGTGGCGCTGGCAGGCCGCGTCCAGCGCCATCCACAGGTCCTGGTTCTTCACAGGTTTCTTGTCGGCGGTCTTCCAGCCATTGCGCTTCCAGCCCTTGATCCACTTGGTCAGGCCGTCTTTCACATAGGTCGAATCGACATTCAGGATCACCTTGGACGGTACCTTGATGGCGTTCAGTGCCTCGATGGCTGCCATCATTTCCATGCGGTTATTGGTGGTCGCCTTGTCGCCGCCGTAGATTTCCTTGCGGTGTTCGCCCCACACCATCAGCGCGCCCCAGCCGCCGGGGCCCGGATTGCCGCTGCAGGCACCATCTGTCCAGATTTCGATCGTATCGCTCATGGATTCCGGGGTGCGGGGCTTCGGTGCGGGCGTCAAGGATCAGAAGACGTTGACGTCGACATCGGCGAGTTGCTGGGCCGGCTTGACGATCGTGTGGAAGAGCAGGCCGCACAGCGCGCCGGCCACGAAGCCGATCAGGATGCCGGATACGAGGGAGCCGACGATGTAGAGAATCGCGCTGACGGAGAAATCCCCCGCCGACGCCGACCCGATCAGGCCGCCGAAAATCCCCGTCGTGCCGCCGACCAGAATCGATCCCCAGATCGCACCCCAGCGTACAAACGGGACGCGCTTGACGATGCCCCGGTAGGGCAGGCGTCCGATGGACAGACCGAGCGCCAGCCAGGCCGCCGGCACCGTGATGAAGAACAAGAAGAAATTATAGGTCGCAAGCTGGAGGCCGAGCAGCAGGCCGCCTGCAAAGCTCTGCTGGCCGTCCAGGGAATAGGTCGAAATGCCGGCAATGCCCGTGGCCAGTGCGACAAAGCCACTGCCGATCGCACCAAGCAGGGTGACACCGAGGCAGGCGGCGAGGGACGACAGGAACAGGCCGAGCTTGATGCGCTTGAAGCGCCTGCTCGCAACCTGCCCGACATAGTCGGGTAGGGCGGTGCCATCTGGATGGGTGTCAGGAATGCCGGTCATGCTCGTATTTGCTCACAGCTTCGCCCCCTTGGCGACCATTGAAGCAAAGCCCGGCAATCGGGCAAATACGAGGACAAATTGGGGTCGTTGCGGTGCGCGGACGATCAGGGTCCCGATGCCGGGGAAAGTATCAGCCCGAAGGACAGTTCATCAGTTGATAAGGGCTAATGCACTGAATTTCCCTTTGGCGCATCGCATCGTAGCAATTGAGCCGCGACGATGTTGTGATGGGATCTTCATTTTCAACCGGATCCCTGTGCACGGAGCGACAACCGTCGAGGTCTGAGCGATAGCTGGCCTCGCATGTTGCGATGCACTCATCGCGGGTTTCGAACGGTGCCGAGAACAGCTGGTTCCACTGTGTCTGTGCGCTGTAGCGATCAAGTCTCCAGAGATTGTTGTAGAATTCGTGTAGCTGGCCTCCACCAAAAGAACCATCGTCCTCGTCATGGCAGTTGGAACCAAAACATACGGTTTGTGCAGCAGCTGAGATTCCACCGACCGAAAGCAGGCCAGAGACGCATAAAGCCTTCAACATCTCGAACTCCTCCGCGTAGAAAGAATTCTATCTTATAAAGCAAAATGGAGAGGCGAAAAACCCTATTTGGTAGAAACTATATTGGCTGTGCACCATACATTTCCGCTGTGTCGACTTTTCGGTGAAAGGCGAGGCGTCCGGCATATTCGATTGGGTTCTTGGGCTTTACGAGGGCGCCGGCGGGGGTCGATGACCAGTCGATCAGGCGGGTCAGGAAGAAGCGGATCGCCGAGCCACGGCATAGCAGCGGCAGGGCAGCGCGCTCGGCTGGTTCCAGCGGGCGCACGCTCTCATATCCGGCGATCAGCGCGGCCCCCTTGGAAAAGTTGAAGTCGGGCACCGGCCGCCCGCTTTCCTCGAAGGCCCAGGAATTGAGGCAGACCGCGAGGTCGTAGGCGAGGGCATCGGTGCAGGCGAAATAGAAATCGATGGCGCCGCTGAAACGGTCGCCCAGGAAGAAGGCAT
This sequence comes from Hyphomonas sp., assembly GCA_041741315.1. Lineage (GTDB taxonomy): Bacteria > Pseudomonadota > Alphaproteobacteria > Caulobacterales > Hyphomonadaceae > Hyphomonas. The sequence continues at coordinate 2,900 of JBGSKI010000179.1, forward strand.
TGTCGGGAAAGAGATCCGCGTGGATCGTCCCGCGCGGCAGGCCGGACGATTCCTGATTGGTTTCGGCGATGGCGGCAAGGTCGCCGGCGATCAGCGCGGCAAGGCCCGGCTGGATGGCGTCGGCGTCGGCTTCGTGG
>JBGSKI010000180.1:0-4526 GCA_041741315.1 Hyphomonas sp.
CCCGGCCCGCACGAACAGCGGGATGCGCGTCAGCGGCGCCGCCGCCTCGACGCTCTGGCCGCCGTTCACGCGCGCGCCGGTATAGAAGTCGTACCAGTCTTGTCCGGCTGGCAGGTACACGTTCCGCGACCGCGCATGGAACTCCGTCACCGGTGCAACCAGCAGGTCGGGCCCGAACATGTAGGAATCCCCGATATTCCAGACATTCCTGTCTTCCGGGAAATCCATCACCAGGCCACGCATGATCGTGCCGTCATCGAAATAGGTCGAGGCGGCGGCCGAGTAGATGTATGGCAACAGCGTGTAGCGCAGCTTGTGATAGTAGACGAGGCCGTCATAGACCTCGGTGCCTTCCGGCGAGATGTTCCAGGATTCGCGGAACGGGAATTCCCCGTGCGAGCGGAACAGCGGCGTGAACGCACCGAACTGGAACCAGCGCGAATACAGTTCCCGCCACTCCTCGAGATGCGCCGGGTCCTGTTTCGTATAGCGGTCCTCGACGGCAAAGCCGCCAATGTCGTGCGTCCAGTTCGGAATGCCCGACATCGCCATGTTGATGCCGGCGGGCACCTGCAGTTTCAGGTCTTCCCACCGCGCCGTGACGTCGCCGCTCCACACGGTCGAGGCATAGCGCTGCATGCCGCCCCAGGCTGACCGGGTCAGCAGGAAGCTGCGCTTGTTCGGCCGCGAGGCCTGTTCGCCCTCATAGATCGCGCGGGAATTCATCAGCACGAAGCTGTTGAAGAATTCCTCGCCCGGTCCCATCGACGTCGGTCCCATGCGCAAGGCGCGTTCCTCGATCGGGATGTTGGAATGCGAATCCGGTTCGGTCGCGTCCATCCACCAGGCATCGAAGCCCTTGCTGGCAATGTTCTCGTTGATCTGGCGCCAGTAGATGTCCCGCGCCTCCTGCGAATACGGATCGTAGAACGAGTTCTCGTATCCGGGGCCGACCCAGTCCTTCGACTTCATCTCGATCTGGCGCTGGTAGATGTGCCCCGCCGCGTCGAGTTCCTTGTAATTGTCCGTCGTCGGATAGAATTTCGGCCACACCGAAATCATCACCTGGGCATTGAGGTCATGCACCTCGTCGACCATGCCTTTCGGGTCCGGGAAACGCGCGGGGTCGAATGTGTGCGAACCCCAGGCGTCCTCCGGCCAGTAGAACCAGTCGAGCACCACATTGTCGAACGGAATGCCTTCGTCGCGATACTCCTTCACGACATCGACCAGTTCTTCCTGCGTCGTGTACCGCTGGCGGCTCTGCCAGAATCCGTAGGCCCATTTCGGCAGCAGAACCGCCGCCCCGGTCAGCTTGCGGTAACCGGAAATCGCATCGTCCATGTCATTGCCGACCACGACATAATAATCGATCGCGTGCGACACTTCCGAAGACAGCGTCAGCGCATCCTTGCCGGAATCCTGCCTCGGGTCCTGGTGCAACAGGCGCAGATAGCCGCCATTCGGGATCCACTCGATCCTGATCGCATGCTGTTCGCCCGGCGCCATGTCGACCGAGAAATTATGGTACCAGGGGTTCCAGTTCTGGCGCCACCGGTCGAGCACCAGTTCGCCATCCACCCAGACCTTGAAATAGTTCGAGGCATAGAGCTTGAACCGGTGTTCGCCCGCCGTCTTCGCCTCGAGGCTGCCTTCCCAGACAATCTTCGTCGGGTCGGTCGTGCCGAACTCCGCCGGCCAGGCATTGCGGCCCGGCGGGTTGGTCAGGAACTCGTCCGCCGGCAGGTACTGGTAGTCCGGATCGGACTCGGCCCGCACCAGAAGGACATCGTTGTCTTTATAGTACGAACCGGTCAGCCCGCCGGCTTCTCCGGCCGCGCCCCGCACGATCAGGCTCTCGTCCAGCGGCTGGTAGGGCCGTGGATCGCCAAGGCGCGAGATGCCGTTATTGTCCCACAGGATGCCATAGTTCCGGGTCGACACCAGGAACGGCACGGCATCGTCGATATTATGCTGGGCAAGCGCGATGTCCGCGCCATTATAGTTGAACTCCCCGGTCTGGTGCGCGCCGAGGCCATAGACGCCCTCGTCCGTTCCCGGATTGAAGGACAGCGTCGTGGCGTAGAATGTTTCGCCCTGCACATCCTTCGTCGCGAAGCTGCCCGCACCGAGGGTCGAGACAGCTTCCTTGCCGTCGAGGCCGAAAATCCGCACCGATCCGTCATCCAGCGACACTTCTGCCCGCGCGCCCGGGGAGGTCGCGAACAGCACGCCGTCATGCTCTTCCGTCGTCACCGCCACCGCATCCGATTGCGCCACGACCATCAGGCTCTCCAGTTCGGGGATCGTATCGTCCGGCACGCTCGTCACCCGCACGATCGCCGGCGTGACGAACTCCACGCGCACCGATTTTGCCTCTCCGGTTTCCGGATGCACGATCACGCCGCGATCGGTGACCTGCCACTCCGGGCCCGCCACTTCTGGAACCGGTTTCACTGCGCAGGCCGCCACGACCGCCAGGCCGAGGCAGATTGCCCCGAATGCCCGCCGCGCCTTCCGGCCGGCGATTCCCGGATTCTGCTGTATTTTGTGCAGGTGAAGCATTTCTGGAGACTCCCTTCCCTCGTATTATCATACCATTGTGGCACGTCCCTGCACGTTGGGGAAAGCCATAAAATTCGACTTGTCCCCATCTTCTCCGCTCAACCGGCAGCAGCCGCCCGGTTGACGCCGCCGCCCAGCCATCGGATGTCACCCGCGACCCAGGGGACTCGCCTCCGCATGACCGTCCAAATGCCTCTCGAACACCCCCCTGCGGAGATCGCCCGGATCGGCCGTGTCGTGCACGAAGCCCTGCGTGCCTATGGCACCACGATCGGTCAGCCGCGGCTGCCCTCCTGGCGCCGGGCACCGGCCTGGATGAAGGAAACGACCCTTGCGGGCATCCGCTTCGTGCTGTCCCATCCCGATGCCGGCGAGGACGCGCTGCACGCGCTGTGGATGGACACGATGCAGGCGTCCGGCTGGACCTGCGGACCGGCCCGGAACGCACGCCGCAAGACCCATCCGATGCTTGTGCCCTATGCATCGCTGCCCGCAGAAGAACGCCGCAAGGACGCCATCCTCATCGCCCTGGTCAAGGCCTGCGCCAGCGCCTGAGCGCCACGCAAACACCCGCGCCCTGCGCTCGGCGCGCAAGCCCGGATACCGGTCATGATGGAAGAATTGGTGTGCCCAACAGGGTTCGAACCTGTGACCTACTGATTAAAAGTCAGTTGCTCTACCGGCTGAGCTATGGGCACGCCGAAGCGGCCCATTTAGAGAACGACATGCAGCGGGTCAACCATTCCCTGCAGGCTTTGGCATCTTGTCGCCACATTTTTCCGCACATTCCGGGACATGCGAAAAATCCCCTTTATCTTCCCCGCTCTGGCCCTTCTCTCCGCCTGCGCCACGCCGCCCAGGGCGCCAGTCCTCGTGACCGTCGAGGAAGGCAGCCTGGCTGACAATATGGGCAAGGCAACCGCCAGCGCCGCCGGCGATACGCGCGATGGCCTCGCCGAAGCCGCCATGTCCCCTCTGCAGGACCTGAACCTGAACAAGCGCGAGATCCCGCCCGTCCTGCGCGATGCCGACACGCCCTACGACCTGCCGCCGGATCTTACCTGCCTCGATATCGAACGCCTGCTCGGCCCGCTCAACGCGGCGCTCGGCCCGGACTGGGATACGCCGGTGCCGGACGATCGCCTGCGCACCGAAAAGCTCGCCGATTCCGCCTCCGAGGCGGCCCTCGGTGCCATCGCCTCCGAAGCGCGCGGCCTGATCCCGTTCCGCAGCCTTGTCCGCAAGGCGAGCGGCGCCGAAACCTACGAGAAGAAATACAACCAGGCCTACCGGATCGGGGCGCAGCGCCGCGCCTACCTGAAAGGCATGGGCCAGGCCAAGGGCTGCCCGCTGCCAGCCCGTCCGAACCCGGTTCCGCAAAAACGCGACGACATCGTCTTCAAGGGCGACTCGCCGGAGCCCGCTCCCGTGCCGGTCAGTCCGCTGCCTCCGCCGCCTCCCCCGCCGATGCCTGGGCCCGCGGCGACGACTTCGTCTCCGCCCACGCCGCCTGCAGTCGAGAGCGAAGCTCTGGAAACCGTCCCCCGGCAATCGCCGTTCTGATTTCCTGCATCAGCGCCTGGAAGAAGGCCGTGTTGTGCCACGACAGCAGCATCGGCCCGAGATATTCCCCGGCCCGGAACAGGTGATGGTAATACGCCTTCGGATAATCCCGGCTGGCCGGGCAGTCGACCGCCGCGTCCAGCGGTGACAGGTCTTCCGCATACTGCGCATTCCTGACATTCACCGGCCCGGCCCATGTCCAGGCCTGCCCGTGCCGGCCGGACCGCGTCGGCAGCACGCAGTCGAACATGTCGATGCCCCGTGCCACGCTCTCGATCAGGTCGATCGGCTTGCCGACCCCCATCACATAGCGCGGCACGCCGTCCGGAAGGTGCGGCACCGTCATGTCGATGGTCGCGCACATCTGCGCGTGCCCCTCGCCCACCGCGAGGCCGCCG
>JBGSKI010000181.1:0-2471 GCA_041741315.1 Hyphomonas sp.
ATGGCAAGCACGCCAGCCGCGGCGGGGACGAGCCAGGCGAGGCGGCGCTGAGCCTCCAGGGTGGCGAGGCCGTAAATCAGCACAGCGCTAGGCAGGCCGAACCAGAGGACGCGGCCCCATTTGAGGGTCTCCTCGGTCTCAAGTCCCTGGTAGCAGAGGGCAACCATCAGCCACAGCGTCGCGACGAGCGTCAGAACGCCCGCTCGCCAGGTGACGCCGGACGTCACCGCGACGCCGATGGTTGCGCCGAAGATGAATTCCATCGTCATCGGGTAGAAAGCGAGATCGTGCAGGTTATTGGCAAATGCCTTTGCGTAGCCCAGGAATGTGCCGCCGATAATCGTCAGCCCCCAAACGAGCAGAAGGCCGGGCAGGAATTTGCGCGGGAGCAGGAGGAAGAGGCTGAACACGGCATAGAAGAATATCTCGTGCACCAATGTCCAGCCGACGCCGAGGATCGGGAATTCCGGCTGTGGAAGAAGCAGGAACGACTTGACCATGTAGGGCACGAGTTCCTGCGTGCGGGATATTGCCTGCCAGCCCTGGCCGCTTGGCAACAGGCCATGCGCGATCACCATGTAGGCCGCCATGAATCCGGCAAAAACCCACCAGACCGGGTAGATCCGCGTGACCCGTGCGAACAGGAAGTCCGCCGAGGCGCGGGGACCGGGGGTCATGTTGGCGGTGACGAACACCATGATGAAACCGGAGATCACGAAAAACAGGTCGACGCCGGCGTAGCCATTGGTGAACAGGCCGCCGGTATGCACGAGCTCGGTCAGGCCGTTCTCGCTGATGCCGCGCAATTCCAACGCCCGGATGTGGAAGAGCACAACCAGAAACGCGGCCAGGCCCCTGAGCAACTGTATGGACTTCAGTTTCATTCCGTTACGCTACCCGTGCGACCAAGTGATCCGGCCAAGTACGGATACCTGTAGCAACCGGGCAACTAGCTTTCCAGAGATTGGACACATCGTGCTGAATTAAGTGGCGCAAAACATGCGAAGCGCCCATATCACCTGCCATGCCCGATCCGGAACGCTCCATGTCCACCTCTGAAGAAGTCCTCCGCCCAACGCCCATGAAACACATCCGGAATGGCGTGAATGTGGCGCTGCGCCAGGTCTTGGCGTTGATCGGCCTGTTACTGATCGTGATAGCGATTCCGGTGGGAATCGCGACGCCATTGCTGCCGGTCGGCCTGCCGATCGCGATTGTCGGGGTCGTGCTCCTGGGCCGCAATGCTGTGTGGGGACGGCGCTGGATGGAGAGCGTTCTGGTCAAGCATCCGCGCGTCGAGCGGTTTGCCCCGAACTGGCTGATGAAGCTGGTGTTTGGGCGCGACAAGCAGACACCGCCGCACGGCGAATAGGCCAAATTGCCGGTATTTTCGTTCCGGTTTGAACCAAATCTGCACAATTTCCTGAGAGAATGAAGACTTCTGACTGCCTGGAGTCTGACCCTGAAACCGTTTCGCAAATCTGTTGGTGGGTTTACCGGACTCACGTTTCATCCCTCCGACCTGACGGATGAGCATGCGGCCGCATGGCGCGACCTGTGCGCGGCGCATGAGGATTACGCGTCTCCGCTGCTGTCGCCCGAGTTTGCATCCGTTGCCGGACAGGACCGTGCTGACGCGCAGGTGACACTCGCCTATGACGCGAGTGGCGGGCTCGCCGCCGTGCTCGCGTGCCATCGCCGGCCGCTCGGCAATGCCTGGCCGGTAGGGGCACCTTTCAGCGACTATGCGGCGGTCATCGCCCGCAAGGAGGATGCGCCGTCTCTGGTTCAACTCGTCCAGCTGGCCGGTCTGAATGCGTTCCGGACCCATGCCCTGCTCGACCCGTGGAACGTCTTTACGGCGGAACGAGGCGACGCAGACGAAGCGATGGTCATCGACCTCGACCGAATGACTCCGGCCGATTTCCTCGAAGCGCGGCGGCAGGAATATGCCAAGCGGTTCAAGAATTTCCGGCGGTTGGAAAACCGGTTGGAGGCGGACGGCCATGTCCTGGAGATGCGCTGGGGGCCGATCGACGCGGCGACCAAGCAGGCATTGTTCGCGATCAAGTCGGCGCAGTTCGAGGATAGCGGCCTGATCGACGTGATTTCAGCGTCGCGGTCGGGTGCATTGCTCGATCGTGTCGCGGCCTCGCCGTCCGGATTCCAGATTTCGCTATGGGCTGAAGACAAGCTGGTGAGCGGCCATTTCGGCATGCGGTCCGGCACCTCGTTCCATCCATGGATCGCTGCCTATGCGCCGGAGTTTTCCGAGTATTCTCCCGGCAATCTCCTGCTGGTGAGGGTGTTGAGATCCATGCCGGAAATGGGGCTGAGCCGCTACGACCTGTCGACCGGCAGCGACCATTACAAGAAGTATTACGCCAACCGGCGGCGCATCACCTTTGCGGCCTCGGTCACGGCGCCGACGGCGATGGGACGCGCGCTTGCGGCGGCAAACCGCCTCTGGG
>JBGSKI010000182.1:0-2135 GCA_041741315.1 Hyphomonas sp.
GCCCGCGACACCGGCATCGGCGCTGCCGCGACCGCAATCGATACCATCGCCGTCGTTCGCATCTTCGAGGACTCGGTTCGCGCCGCCCCGCACCCGCACGGCCACAATACAAACCTGCCCGGGACCCTCGCCCGCGACCTCGGCATCGCCCCGGCCCACCTCATCTACGAAACCGTCGGCGGCCAGAGCCCGCAGGCCCTTGTCAACGAAATGGCCGCGAAAATCTTCGCCGGCGAGATCGACTGCGCGCTGATTTCAGGCTCGGAAGCCAATCGCGCTTCCAAGGGCGCACGCCGCCATGGCGTCGAGATCAACTGGGCCGACGGTGCCGACGCCGCCTACGAGGATCGCGGATCGGGCCCGATGATGCTCAGCCGGGAAGAGATCAAGCACGGCCTCGTCGCCCCGGCCTATTTCTACGGCCTGTTCGAGAACGCCATCGCCGCCCGCGAACACCGCTCGCGCAGCCAGCACCGCCGCGCCATGGCTGAACTGTTCCAGCCGTTTTCAACGGTCGCCGCGCGCAATCCGCATTCGCAGTTCCCGGTCGAGCACACGGTCGACTTCCTCGCCACACCCTCCCGCGAGAACTACGAATATGCCGACCCGTTCCTGAAATGGTTCATTGCTCAGGACGCGGTGAATCAGGGTGCGGCGGTCATCATCATGAGCGAGTCGAAGGCGGATGCACTCGGCATCGCAAAGGATCGCCGCGTCCACCTGCACGGCGGCGGCGAAGGCAGCGACGACCATATTTCCGTGCGGCCCAAACTCGACGGTTCCTTCGCCATGCAGGCCGCTATTGCCCGCTCGCTGGCGCAAGCCGGCAAGACCGCAGCGGACATCCGCCATCTCGACCTCTACTCCTGCTTTCCCTGTGCCGTCTTCTCGTCGACCGCCGCGCTCGGTATCGACTGGAAGACCGACAAGCGGCCCCTGACGCTCACCGGCGGCCTGCCATTCTTCGGCGGCCCGGGGAACAATTACTCCCTGCACGGTATCGCGGAAATGCTGGCCACCCTGCGGGCCGATCCCGGTTCGTCCGGCCTCGTCCTCGCCAATGGCGGATGGATGACCAAGGAGGCCGTCGGCGTCTATTCCAGCGTCCGCCCCGGCACGTTCACACCGGTCGAACCCGCCGCGAAGCCGAAGGAACAGGTCGCCCTCTGCCCGGACGATTGCAGCGCCATTCTGGAAACCTTTACCGTCACCCACGGCAAGACAGGCCCGGAGAAAGGCATCATCTTCGCCCGGCTCGAAGATGGCCGCCGCGCGCTCGCGAACGCATCGCCCGCCGCACTGGCCGTGTTGCGCGAAGATTCAAGCCCGGTCGGCCGGCGCGTGACGGTCAAGGTCGAAAACGAGACCGGCACCTTCGATTTCGGCTGATCCGGCACGCTGAGGCGCCAGCTTGCCCGGCCATCCGGTTTCGCCCAAAGTCCGGCCATGACCAAACGTTTCAAGACATTCGGCGTGATCGGTGGCGGTGCCTGGGGTACGGCCATTGCCCAGATGCTGACCCGCGACGGCCAGGACGTGCTGATCTGGTGCCTCGAACAGGAGGTCGCCGCCGCCATCAATACGTTCCACGAGAACACGCCCTTCCTGCCCGGCGTGCCCCTCAAGCCTGCCCTCAAAGCCACAAACGAACTCTCCGACCTGCACCTGATGGACGCCCTGTTCGCGGTCGCGCCCGCCCAGCACACCCGCAGCACGCTTCGGGCCCTCAAGGGCCATCTCCGCCCCGGCACGCCGGTTGTGCTCTGCTCCAAGGGGATCGAACTGGCGACCGGCGAATTCATGACCCAAATCCTCGCCGATGAACTGCCCGAGGCGACGCCGGCCGTCATGTCCGGCCCGAGTTTCGCCGTCGACGTGGCAAAGGGCCTGCCCACAGCCGTCACGCTTGCGATCGCCGACCCGTCGCTCGGCGCAGAACTCGTCGCCGCCATCTCGACCCCGACCTTCCGGCCCTACCTGTCCGAGGACCTGCTCGGCGCGGAGGTCGGGGGCGCGGTGAAGAACGTGCTGGCCATCGCCTGCGGCATCGCCCTCGGCAAAGGCCTCGGCCGCTCCGCCCACGCGGCCCTGATAGCGCGGGGAAGTGCAGAAATGACCCGGCTCGCCCTCGCCCT
>JBGSKI010000183.1:0-3265 GCA_041741315.1 Hyphomonas sp.
GCCGAGCGCGCCGCGCGCCTGTGCAGCGATGGCGGGCGTAAACCGGTCGAGGAATGTGTCGAGTTCGGCGTCGGGCGTCATGTGCGGAGGATAAACCTGCCGCCGCTGCCCATCTATCGGCGGCTCAGGCTCCCGCCGGGAAAATGGCGGCGTGGCGCTCGAGGATCGTGGGCCAGAGGTTCACAGCCTCCGGAACGTCAAGGCCGAACGTGTCTTTCAGGATGGCGTCGAAGGCCGCTGCGTCTTTCAGGAAGCCACGGGTCTGTCCTTCGCGCGTCGTGGTGGTGACCACCTTGCCGCGCAGGGTGATGTGCGTGTCGCCCCGGCGGACCTGTGCGACGACATTCTGCACGAAGGGTGAGGACGGGTCGGTTTCGAGGAAGGCCCGGCGCGCCTCGAACAGGGCTTCGTCGGCAGGCGCAGCGGCGAAGTCGAAGCTGAACGGGTCGCCGGCCCCCTGCTCGGTATAGCGCCAGTAGCCTCCGCCGACCTGCGACAGGCCGACCGCGAACGGGTCCTGCCGGACGGCTTGCACAGCGAGCGGGATAGGCTCGGCCAGGCTGCCGCCGAAACCGACATCGGCGAGATGCGTCCGGCCATCGAGATCGACAAGCAGGCAGAGGTGGTTGCCGAGCTGCTGATCGCCCATGGCGGCGCGCATGACCCCGCCGCAAGTGCGCGTGACGCGGAAACCGATCTCGCCGAGGGCCCAGCCGAACAGCGTATTCTGCTCATAACACCAGCCACCGCGCTTGCCGGTAACCAGCTTATCGAACACCGCATCGACGCCGCGCGCCGTCTTGCGGCCGAGTTGGACGTCGAGATTCTCGAACGGGATGGCCGCGAGATGATGCCGGTGCAGTGCGGCAAGCGTCGCTGCATCTGGCGCAACCCGGCCAGCATAGCCGATCCGGGAGAGGTATAGGTCGAGGCGAGGCGCGGTCATGGCAAAGCGCTAATGCGCGGGACCGGGCCGGTCAAGAAGCAGTGGCCCGCGGATCACTGCTCGAAGACGATCTCGTCGTTCACATAGTCGAGTGTCAGGACGAAGTTCTGGAAGATCTTGTTGCCGGCATTGCCGCTGCGCTTGTCGCCGGGAGCGTCACCTTCGGAATAAGTTGTGTCGAGATCGGCGATCACGAAGGGGCCGAGGCCGACATCGTGGAGGACGCCCTTGGTCAACTGCCGCGTGCCGCGCGCGCCGAGCGCTTCGCCGGCCTCACCACTGGCCTTTTCATCTTCAAGGCCGAGGCGGGCAACCGCCGACGGGAAAAGGTCAAGGCCGCCGGATGAGCCGGTGTCGAGCGTCACCGTGACGGGCTGTCCGTCGATCACGAGTTCGAAGACCGGCGTCAGGTCTTCTTCCGAATTGACTGTCAGTGGAAGGACGAACCGGTTCGAGACAGCAGTCGCTGGCGCAGCGAGCGCCTCCCGGGAGTCCGCAATCGTGACCTGCCTCGCCGGATAGTCGATGCGGACGACGCGGTGGTCGAGGAAGCTGTGGCCCAGAATGCCGGCCAGCGGAAACCCAAGAGCATTGCTGAAGCCGGAAATGTCGGCCGCAAGGGCCGGCACTGGCGGATAGTCTGTGCCGCCGATCTTCAGGCCGGGGATGGACGATTCCATCACGGCGAGGCCTTCACCTTCGCCTGCTCCCGTAGCTTCGCCGACGAGATCCTCGTTGATGGCAATACCAAGTGACCGGGCGAGCGTGATGTCGATGACCGAGGGGTCAACGCCGCAATCGAGCAGGAAGCGTTGGGGAGAGGAACCGCCGATGGCCGTATCGAGAATGATCTCGTTATGTGCGAGTTCGAACGCCACGGTGACAGCAGCCGCTGGCGGTGGTGGCTTGGTCTGGCACGCAGCAAGCAGGCTGGCGGCCGAGATGGCCAGAAGGGCGAAATGGGCGGGGTTTTGGGTATTGCGTGAAGCGTTCATCGCAAATCGCTAGTCTTGGCGCGGAAACCCGTCAAGCTGGCTCAACGGGAATGTGATCAGGCCATCTAGGGGCCCGGACGGACAGTCAAACAGGCCGCAGGAATCGGCATCCTGCATATCCGTATGCTGATTTACAACGCCCCGCCCCTGCTCGCGCGCATCGGAAATGCCCCGCCAAGGCGGGCTTGCCCGGATCACAAGGTTGTCAGATTCCAGCCCGTCGCATACCGTCCATTGTTTGAGGGTGTAGAGACATGGCCAAACTCGCAATTCTGGTCGGGCATACCGAGAGCCAGCAAGGCGCCAGGGCGGTTGGCCCGATCAAGATGAACGAATATGCCTGGAACCGCGATCTTGCGGGCAAGATGATTGGTGTGGCGACGCAAATTCCCGGCTTTGAGGCGAGGGAATTCCTGCGCGACCAGGGCGGCATCCATGGCGCCTTCCAACAGATCCACGAATGGGGTGCCGATGCCTCGATGGAGCTGCATTTCAACTCCTCATCCTCGTCGACCTCGACCGGTTCGGAAACCCTGTATCAGACGGATGTGTCGAAAGGACTGGCGCTGTCGGTGCAGGCCGCGACGGTGAAAGTGCTGCAATTGCGCGACCGGGGAGTGAAAACGCCGTTTGCGGCGAGCGGCGGCCGGGGCGAACAGAACCTGAAGCAGATGGGGGTTCGTCCCTCGATCCTTACCGAGCCGTTTTTCGGGTCGAACCCGGAGGATGCCAAACAGGCGCACCGGAAAAAGCTCGACCTGGCGCGGGCGCAAGTGACGGCGGCAGCGACCTACATGATCAAGCCTTTCGACAATGGTGACGACACGGTCTGGACTGTCACTGCCTCATCGCTGAACGTGCGCGGCGGCCCCGATCACGGCTTCGAAACCCTGAGCTGGGGCCCGCTCAAGTCGGGCGATCAGGTCCGGCTGATCTCGCGCGAGGGCAGCTGGCGTTTCATCCAGTTCGGCGAGGATGAGACCCGGCGCGGTTATGTCTGGGGCAGCTACCTGAAATAGGTCGCCCACTTCCTCAGCAAACGGATTATTCTCCCATCCTACTCCGCCGGGATTTCTGCCGGTTTGCGCTTGTCGAATTTCGACCAGACGCCAGAGTCGCCGTGCCAGTCGCCGCGGGTGGCGCCCTTGGAATATTCGGTGGCGCGCTGTTCGAAGAAGTTCGCGTGCTCGACGCCGTTGAGAATTTCCGACAGCCAGGGCAGCGGGTGCTTGGTGAGGCCGTAGATCGGCTCGAGCTTGAGCTGGCCGAGGCGCCAGTCGGCGATGTAGCGGATATAGTTCTTGATGTCGGCCGGCGTCATGCC
>JBGSKI010000184.1:0-1820 GCA_041741315.1 Hyphomonas sp.
CATCGCCATTCACCGGATCGGTGCGCGGCGCGATCGGCCCGGTCGGGGCGACCAGAACGCTGACGGAATTTTCGGCGAGCAGCTTGTCGATGCCGTTCTCGCGGGCCGCCGCCTGCACTGCGTCGCGGGCCGCGATATAGGCTTCGTCTGTGAGCGGACCGAGGGCATCGGACGCCTCGAACAGGTCCTGCCCGAACAGCGAGAGTTCCTCATCGGCGTGCATCTGGTTGAAGGTGATCAGGGTGTTGAGCGAGCGGACCGGCACGGTTTCGGGCACGGTGGCGAGGTATTTGTTGAGGCTGTCCTTGAATTCGTATTCGAGGACGAGAAGGGAATCCGCGCCGAAATTCCCGTCGGAGGATTCGTAGCCGGTAATGTCGACGAGCGTGGCGCCCTGCGCCTCCATCGCGGCAAGTGCCGCGTCGAAACGGGCCAGAATGTCCGGGTTCGATCCCTGCGCGAAGCGCAGCACGCCGATGCGGACGCCTTTCAGGGATTCGGTGGAGAGGATCGTGGTGTAATCCTGGCGGCCGGGGTCCATGGCGTTGAGCAGCATGGCCGCGCCGCGCACAGTCTGGGTCATCGGGCCGGCGGTATCCTGCGAGGGCGAGATCGGCACGATGCCTTCCTGCGGGATGAGACCGACCGTGGGCTTGAACCCGACGAGGCCGTTGACATTGGAGGGGCAGCTGATCGAGCCATTGGTCTCGGTGCCGACGCCGCCGGCGGCGAGCGAGGCGGCGACGGCCGCACCGGTGCCGGAACTGGAGCCGCAGGGATTGCGGTCGAGCATGTGGGGATTACGAACCTGTCCGCCCACGGAGGACCATCCGCTGAGCGAGAAATTCGAGCGGAAATTGGCCCACTGGCTGAGATTTGTCTTGGCGAGGATGACGGCGCCTTCGGCCCGCAGGCCCGCGACCAGCGGGCTGTCGCGGCCAGTGACATTGGCTTTCAGCGCGGTCGAGCCGGCGGTGGTCGGCATCGGGTCGAGGCTTTCGATATTGTCCTTGAGGACGACCGGGATGCCGTCGAGCGGGCCGAGCGGCTTGCCGGCCTTGCGGCGGGCATCGCTGACTTCAGCCTGGGCGAGGGCATCCGGATTGATCGCAAGGATTGCCTGCAGGCGCGGGCCGGCATCGTCGACGAGGGCGATGCGGTCGAGATAGGCCTGCGTCAATTCTGTTGAGGTGACCGTGCCGGCGGCGAGCGCATCGGACAGTTCCGGCAGGGTTTTCGCAGTCCAGCCCTTGGCCTCGTAGATGCCGCGCACGCTGGCCGGCGCATCGGGTTTCGCGCCGCACCCGGACAGAATGATGGCCGCCATTGCCGCTGCAATCGGGTATTTCATGTGCCCAGCTCCCGGTTCGTCGGGCGGAGGGTAGACGAGACGCGCGCCGCGGCAAGAGGCAGCCGGCAAATTGCGCGATTTGTCTCGGCTCGTGCCCGGCGCACAGTCTTGCGGAATGGTAAGGTGCCGCGAGTGCCTTGATCTTCTAGCCTTTGACTCGTCTGGGCGGGTTCGTCACCGGGCCAAGAGGACCGAATGCAGATGAAAAACGCGATCTTCCTTGCAGCCATGGGCGTTGTGTCGGCCTGCGAGCCCGGCACCAGCGGCCCGCAAACCGGCAGCGACTATGTGTCCGCCCTGCGCCTGGCGAGCGGCGGCATGGCCCTCGACACGCCGGAAGGCTTCCACGAGACCGGCACGATCGAGCGCGACGGCGCGATGGGAACCTATGAGACCTGGGGCGACATGCGGGCGCTGCGCAGTGCCAGTGCGGTCACGATCGCCGGGGCGACGTTCCGCAACGGCTTTG
>JBGSKI010000185.1:0-23125 GCA_041741315.1 Hyphomonas sp.
GCGGCTTCGCCCTCAGCCCGCAAATGCCGGACGGCACATCGACCGACACAACCCTGCCGCCCCGCGCCGCCAGCGCCGCGGGCAGGCCCTCAAGCGGCCGCGACAGCCCTCCCCCGAACAGTGCGTCGAGGACCAGGTCGAACGGCGCCGTCATCGCCTCCTCAAGCGTACCGACCGGTCCTTCCCAGAGGGCCGCTGCCTTCTGGGCGTCGCCCTTCAGCTCGTTCGCGGGAATCGCACAAAAGACGTCCACCTGCCGCCACAGCTTGGCGAGGCTCGCTGCTGCAACGAACCCGTCGCCGCCATTCCCCCCCGGTCCGCACAAGACCTGGATGCGGCCTTCCGGCCAATTGGCATGAACAAACTCGGCCACGGCATCGCCGGCCCGTTTCATGACGTCGAAACTGTCTACGCCTGTCGCAAAAACTGCCTCTTCAGCAGCCTGCATTTCCTGCGGTGTAAGTATTGGCCGGCCCATCGCGCGCTCATAGCACGCGGGTTGCGGCTTGGCTCCCGTATTCAATGACGCGGGCCCCGCCCGGTCCGGTCTCGATCTGGGTGATCGAACAATGGCCCGGTTTGAACACCGTCGTCCTCGGATCGCCCGTGATCGCGCTCACGGCGGCGTTGATCGCCACGTAATGCGAGAACACGGCCGTAAAGGGGACAAGATCCAGCACGACTCCGGCAATCCGGTCACGCCAGCCGGCATGAAACCGGCCTTCATCCAGCCAGGAACCCGCCATGAACCCCCGCAGCCAGGCGACCCTGTCGGTGACGCCGTCCGGGGTTCCGATCTCGGAAACCACCGGTTCCACTGTGGCTGCCATACCCGTGAGAAGCTCAAATGGACGCGCCGTCTCGCGGCATCTCTGCATCGGGCTGCACACCGCCCGGACCGCCCCCAACTGCTGCAACTGTTGCGCAACGGCGGCCGCCTGCCTGTGCCCCAGCTCGCTCAGTCCCGGGTCCGGATGGTCGCCCCAGCTGGCCGCAGCCTCGCCGTGGCGGACCAGGAAAATCACGCCGCCACCTGCCCGGTCACTTCCGGCGCCGCATCGGTCCGGATACTGGCCGACGCAATGCCATGTTTCTCACATACTTTCAGGGCATTAAGGTAGGCTTCGGGCTTCCGGATATTGAGCCGCTCCCGCACCGCCTCAATCGGCTCGTGCAACATCGCAACAATGTCCTCCTGCATGATCCGCAACGCAATCCGCCCATTGCGCTTGCCTTCCCACAGGCACTTCATCACTTCGGCTTCCGCCGGCAGGAATTTCCGCAACTGCCGCGCCCCCATATACGCAATGAACAATACACCCCGGCCCGGATTCTGGCTGTACGAGAATGCCAGCAGGCACGCCTCACCCAGGGCATCGCGTCCATAGCCCGACAGGACATGGAACAGGTCATGCGTGTCGCGCAGGCGATTGCCGTACCATTTGAGGTCGTCGTCAAAATCCTGCTGCGCACTCCGGTTCCGTTCACTCTCGTCGACCAGGCCCTGGGCGTCAGCCCCTCACGCTCCATGAACTCAACATAGGCCCGTCCCACTGTGCCTTCTGGCAATTCGCGGATCCACGAATGGTCATCCAGCATCGGCGGCAGGTATTCTTTCCGCGCCAGCAATGCCTGGCCGGCCTCTGTCGCCGCAAAGTCCTCAAGATTGCTCACAAGGGCGCGCCCATTCAGCGCCTCGATGATGTGGAAAACCTGTTCGGTGTCTTCCTTGTCGGCAATCAGCCGCTGCATGTGCGTCCAGGCCTTCAGAGGGCGGACGCGCGGGCGATTCCGCCCAGGGTGAACGAACACGTTGGTCATGACAAATTTTCCAATAGCTGCGCTGTCCATCCGTAACATACCGGACAGGTTCAGAAAAGATGACGCTAGCGTCATTTTTTTCTTAGCATGGCCTGCTTTCCGGACGATTAATTTACGGGCGCAGGAGTCCAATTTTTGACCAGCATCCGCCGCGCACACCTTGAACGCGCATGAATGTCTCGCCTCACCTCCGGAAGCCGCATAGGCGTGACTCCGACATACATTCAGCGGCTGGGAGAACAAGGGCCATGAAAAAGATCGAAGCAATCATCAAGCCATTCAAGCTCGACGATGTGAAAGAAGCACTTCAGGAGATCGGCCTACAAGGCATGACCGTGATTGAAGCAAAAGGGTTCGGACGCCAGCGCGGCCACACGGAACTCTATCGCGGCGCGGAATATGTCGTCGATTTCCTTCCGAAACTGAAGATCGAGATCGTTCTCGCCGACAGCGCCGTCGACGGTGCCGTCGACGCGATCAAGAAAGCCGCTCACACGGACAAGATTGGTGATGGAAAGATCTTCGTCTCCGATGTTATCGATGCCGTGCGCATTCGTACCGGCGAAACGGGCGACGCCGCGCTCTAGGGCGCAGCGCATTCACTTGAACGAACACCACATATCTGGAGGGCAAGCCTAATGGCCGAAAACATGATGAAAATGATGAAGGACGAGGACATTCAATATGTCGACCTTCGTTTCACCGATCCGCGCGGCAAGATGCAACACGTTTCGTTCCACAAGAACATGGTCGACAAGTCGTTCTTCGAGGACGGCCAGATGTTCGACGGTTCCTCGATTGCCGGCTGGAAGGCCATCAACGAGTCGGACATGCTGCTGATGCCGGACCTGAACTCGGCTCACATCGACCCGTTCTTCCAGCAGACCACCCTGGCCGTGATGTGTGACGTGCTCGATCCGATTTCGGGCCAGGCTTACAATCGTGACCCGCGTACGACGGCAAAGAAGGCTGAGGCATACGCCAAATCGACGGGCATTGGCGACACGGTCTATTTCGGTCCGGAAGCCGAATTCTTCATCTTCGACGATGTACGCTGGTCCATTGAGCCGCACAACACGGGCTACTCCTTTGACTCTACCGAGCTGCCGATCAATACCGGCAAGCAATACCCGATGGGCAACATGGGCCACCGGCCCGGCCCGAAGGGCGGCTATTTCCCGCTGCCTCCGATCGACTCCGAGCAGGACATGCGCGGCGAAATGCTGTCCATCATGGGCGACATCGGCCTCGACCCGGAAAAGCACCACCACGAAGTGGCGCCTGCCCAGCACGAACTTGGCCTCAAATTCTCGACGCTGACCGTGATGGCTGACCGGATGCAACTCTACAAGTATGTCATCCAGAACGTTGCCGCATCTTACGGCAAGACCGCCACTTTCATGCCGAAGCCGATGTACAAGGACAATGGCTCGGGCATGCACGTTCACCAGTCGATCTGGAAGGATGGCAAGCCGCTATTCGCAGGTAATCAGTACGCAGACCTGTCGGAAATGTGCCTCTACTACATCGGTGGTATCATCAAGCATGCGAAAGCCCTGAACGCGATCACCAACCCATCGACCAACAGTTACAAGCGCCTGGTCCCGGGCTACGAAGCGCCGGTCATGCTGGCCTACTCGTCGCGCAACCGGTCTGCCTCGATCCGCATCCCGTTCGGCGCAAACCCGAAGGCGAAGCGTATCGAAACCCGCTTCCCGGACCCGACGGCCAACCCCTACCTGGCCTTCGCCGCGCTCCTGATGGCCGGTCTGGACGGCATCGAAAACAAGATCCATCCGGGCGACTCGATGGACAAGGACCTGTACGACCTGCCGCCGGAAGAAGCGAAGAAGATTCCGCAAGTCTGCGGATCGCTGCGTGAAGCCCTGTCAGCTCTCGACGCAGACCGCGCATTCCTCACCAAGGGCGGCGTATTCGACGACGACCAGATCGATGCCTATATCGACCTGAAAATGGAAGAGAACATGCGGTACGAACTCCACCCGCACCCGATCGAATACGAAATGTATTACAAAACCTGAGCCAGAAATCATGGCTGCGAAAGGCCGGTGCATTCGTGTGCCGGCCTTTTGTTTGCCCGAAAGCCGGATTAGGCCATCGGCATGCTGAAGCTATCGATTTTCTGGTTGAGCTACCTGGTCTTTCCCGTGATCTTCGCGGCGGCCTGGACGATCCTGAGGCACAGGGGTGCATTGCGCTTGCTCGGCGCAGTCGTACTCGCTGGGTCCTGCGTGGCGGCTTACGCCCGGTTCATTGAGGCGCGGATACTTGTCGTACACGAAGCGGACATCGTGCTCCCCGGCGCCGCTGAGATATCCCCCTCCATTCGCATCGCGCTCTTCTCTGACACGCATGTCGGCATGTTCGGGAATGCCATGCCGATCCGCCGGATTGTACGCGCCATAAATGACGAAGAGGTCGATGCCGTGATGCTCGCCGGCGACATCACTTATTATCCGGACCCGGATGATATTCCCGCACTTCTCGCGCCGCTGGCAGGTCTCGACGCACCGCTCTTTGCCGTTCTCGGCAATCACGATGTCGGCTTCCCGGGCCCCGACCTCTCCAATCCCGTGCTTGCCGCGCTCGACAGGGTGGGCGCACAGATCGTTCAGAACCGGGCACAGCAAGTCACGCTTGCCGGGCAGGATGTCTACATTGCCGGCGCGTCCGACCTTTGGCAGCGCAGGCAGGATTTCGGGTTTTCATCCGGGCTGACGCCCGGCGTCCCGGTTCTGCTCCTGACGCACAATCCCGATACGGCCTTGAACGTTCCGGCGTCTTTCCCGTACGACCTGATGCTGGCTGGCCATACGCATGGAGGGCAGATTCGGATTCCCTTTCTGTACCAGCGCTTCATCCCGACCCGGTGGACGTTCGACAAGGAATTGCATGCCTTCCCGGCCCCGTCCGGCGAGCGTCTGGTCTATGTAACGCCGGGTACGGGCATGGTCGGCCTTCCGATGCGGTTCCTGATGCCTCCGCGCGTCGATATCCTGACGATCCATCTTCCGGAAACGCGCGATCAGACCGACAGCGCACCTTGATCCGGTCAAGAAAAAGCCCCGGCACACGGCCAGGGCTTTTCTCAATTCGTTGATGCCTCAGATCAGCCCGCTTCAGGCTGGCTCTTCTTCGAGTGCACGTAGAGCGGCTCGGCATTGCCATCGACCACTTCCGCATTGACGACAACTTCTTCAACGCCGCGCAGATTCGGCAATTCGAACATCGTGTCGAGCAGGATGCCTTCCATGATCGACCGCAGGCCACGTGCGCCGGTCTTCCGGCCAATCGCGCGACGCGCAACCGCCGTCAGGGCCTCCGGCGTAAACGTCAGCTGGACATTCTCCATGTCGAACAGCTTCTGGTACTGCTTGAGAAGCGCGTTCTTCGGCTGTGTCAGGATCTGGATCAGCGCCGGTTCGTCGAGGTCTTCCAGCGTTGCGATCACCGGCAGACGGCCAATGAATTCCGGAATCAGGCCAAAGCGCTGAAGGTCTTCCGGTTCGACATCGCGAAGCACCTGGCCGACCCCGCGGGCCTCCGGATCCTTGATCGACGCGCCGAAGCCGATCGACGCATTCTCGCCGCGGGAAGAAATGATCTTCTCCAGGCCGGAAAACGCACCGCCGCAGATGAACAGGATATTGGTCGTGTCGACCTGCAGGAATTCCTGCTGGGGATGCTTGCGGCCACCCTGCGGCGGAACGGCAGCAACCGTGCCTTCCATGATTTTCAGGAGTGCCTGCTGAACGCCCTCCCCCGACACGTCACGCGTGATCGAAGGATTGTCGGATTTCCGCGAAATCTTGTCGATCTCGTCGATATAGACGATGCCGCGCTGCGCCCGCTCGACATTGTAGTCGGCGGCCTGCAGCAGCTTCAGGACGATGTTTTCGACATCCTCACCGACATAACCGGCTTCAGTCAGGGTCGTGGCATCGGCCATCGTAAAGGGAACGTCGAGAATCCGTGCCAGGGTCTGGGCCAGAAGCGTCTTGCCGCAGCCTGTCGGACCGACCAGAAGGATGTTGGACTTGGACAATTCCACGCCATCCGTCTTCCCGGCGTGGGAGAGGCGCTTGTAGTGATTGTGCACAGCCACCGACAGGATCCGCTTGGCGTAAACCTGCCCGATCACGTAGTCGTCCAGGACGTCGCAGATTTCCTGCGGAGTGGGGACACCCTCGCGCGAGCGGACAAGGGATGTCTTGTTCTCCTCGCGAATGATATCCATGCAGAGTTCAACGCATTCATCGCAGATGAACACCGTCGGACCAGCGATGAGCTTTTTAACCTCATGCTGGCTTTTGCCGCAGAAAGAACAGTAGAGCGTGTTCTTTGAGTCGCCTTGGCCGGTTTGCTTGTTCATGCCGTCCTCATTGCCCAAGCAACACTTAATACCGCTTTAAAGGCGGTTGCCCGGGTCGTTAACAAGACAATAGGGATTGAGGCCCATGCCGCAAGAGGCGGGCCGCAGGAGTTTGGGGGCGCGGTCCTACTTGTCATCCTCGCTGGCCCGTCGTTCGAATACTTTGTCGATAATGCCAAAGTCTTGCGCTTCTTCAGCTGTCAGGAAAGTATCGCGGTCGAGTTTTCGCTCGATTACATCATAGTCCTGACCAGTATGGTGAACGTAGATATTGTTCAGCCGGCGTTTCATATCGATGATTTCCTCGGCATGGCGCTCAATATCCGTTGCGACGCCCTGATAGCCGCCTGAAGGCTGGTGGAGCATCACGCGGGCGTTCGGAAGGGCGAATCTCATGCCCTTTTCGCCGGCGGCGAGGAGAAGAGAGCCCATCGAGGCAGCCTGGCCGATACACATCGTCGAAATCGGGCACCGGATGTACTGCATCGTATCGTAGATCGCGAGACCGGACGACACGTACCCGCCCGGGCTGTTGATATACATTGCGATATCTTTCTTGGGATTTTCGGACTCCAGGAACAATAGCTGCGCAGTGATCAATGCCGCCATGCCGTCATCGACGCCGCCGGTCACGAAAATGATCCGTTCCTTCAAAAGCCGCGAGAAAATGTCGAACGCGCGCTCGCCACGGCTCGTTTGTTCCACAACCATCGGGACGAGATTGAGGGCCGTTTCGTAAGTTGTAGTCATGAATGCGTGCCTCGAGCGACGAAAAGAGAATCTGTGCTCACAAAGGAGTGGCAGATGCCCCTATATTTGTCCACGCTGGCGGGGCCGCAAGTGCAGATGGCTGTGGAATGCGCTATCGGAACGGCCAGACAGGTGCGCCGCTCGGCATTTCCGCCTCGGGATCCCGCATGAAGGCCAGATAGTCGTCGAAGACGACCTGCGCCTGAAGGTCCCTCAACAGCATATGGTAGCCATTGGCGTAGTAGACGGTGCGGACATGGCCGGGGAGCACTTTCGCCGTCCGTTCGACGCCCGGCTGCGGGATGACATAGTCGTTTGCACCGTAGGACATAAGTGTCGGCACACTGGCCGGAAGCTGCGGAGCGCTTTCGTGGGCGCTCTCCATCAGCTTCACCACTCCATAGACCTGATCGATCCGGTTGGTCGGCATCATCAGGGGATCGCTCCAGGTACGCTGCAACATCTCGACATTGTCCGACGGTTCGATCCGGACGAAGCGTCTGGGCGGACGCACAATCCAGGACGGTCGTGTGCGCGTCGAAAGCCACAGGCTGGCCTTGTAGGCGGGGTTCAGAGCGCCCCAGCCTCGCAGGCCTGGTCCAGAGGCAATGAACCGGTCTGCCCCGGGTGGCCGGTCAGACCCGAACGCGGAAATGCTGACCGATCCGCCCATGGAAATGCCGACAACTGTGACGATTGCATCCGGATGCCGCTCACGGGCTATGTCCACGGCGGTCCGCAGGTCCTCGCGCATCAACTCTTCGACCGGCCACAATCCCCGCCCGGCCGACCGTCCGAAACCGCGCTGGTCATAGGCATAGGTGGTCACGCCGTGCGCCGCCCAGTAAGGTGCTGCCATGTGGAAGGCCTGCGCATAGTCGTTCATGCCATGCACGCCGACCACTACGTATTCCGGAGAACCGGAAGTCTCGGCAGGCCACTCGGTTAGTCCGAGCCGCGCGCCGTCGAAGGAATAAAATGTATTGGCGCCGGGGTCGAAATGGGGGGAGGTCGGCTGTGTCACGGTCAGGGGTCCCTGGAAAGTTGTCGAAGTGCAGGCTGCAAGGAGAAGGATGGCGAGAACGCCGATCAAGGTTGCAAGGCAAGCCGCACATGATCCCGCAGTGCCGGCAGGACGTCCGCTTCGAACCAGGAATTGCGTTTCAACCAAGCCGTGTTCCTCCAACTGGGGTGCGGCGTAGTGAATATACGCTCACTTATTAGGCTTTGCCAAGCCCTGACCGTATCGGTCAGGGATCCCGTACCTCGCCCCCGAAGGTGCCACTTTTGGGCATAGGACCCAACCAGAAGGGTCAGCCGCACATCCCGCAGGTGTGGAAGTACCTGGGGACGCCATTCAGGCGCGCAGCGCTTCATCGGCGGCCTGTCCCCGCCCTTGCTGTCATAGCCTGGAAAACACATGCCCATCGGAAAGATCGCGATACGCGACGCGTCATAGAACATGTCCCGGTCGATCCCCATCCAGTCCCTCAACCGGTCGCCGGACGGGTCATTGAACGGCACCCCGGTCAGATCCGCCAGGTTTCCCGGTGCCTGGCCGACGATCAGCACGCGTGCACTTGCCGAGAGTTGGAAAACCGGGTTCGGCGCTCGCGACATGTCGGCCTCACACAGACGGCAGGCTCGCATTCTTTCAAGGATCGCTTGGAATTCTTCGGCCATGAGCCATAATTGCGATGCTCACGCAGTTCGAAAAGGGGCAGTTTCATGAGCGATGCAGTGCTGCTCACCATCAGTCCGCGTGTACGGGACCTGGGCGACGGGTTCGTCGTCCGGCGCGTGCTCCCCTACCATGCCTACAGAATGGTCGGACCATTCATCTTTTTCGACCATTTCGGCCCCGTCGACTACGCACCGGGCCAGGGCTTTGACGTACGGCCCCATCCTCATATCGGACTCGCCACTGTGACCTACCTGTTCGAAGGTGCCATCCGGCACCGCGACTCGCTTGGGTCGGACCTCGTCATCCGGCCGGGAGCGGTGAACTGGATGACCGCCGGGCAGGGCATCGTTCACTCCGAACGCACGCCGGACGAGGAACGCGCCAGCGGACAAAGCATGCACGGGCTCCAGACATGGGTCGCTTTGCCCAAGGCCCACGAAGGCGACCCGCCGTCATTCATCCATCACCCGTCCGACAGCTTGCCCGCTTTCGACGTACGGGGTGTGCACATGCGTGTGCTGGCGGGTGAGGCCTGGGGACACACCTCTCCCGTTCGCTTCCCCTGGCCGATCCTATACGTGGCCTTCGAAACCGACGGCGAAGCCGACATCACCGTGAACTCCGATCTGGCCGATGAGCGCGCAATCTATCTTGTCGGTGGCACCGCAAGCTTCGACGGCCACGCGATGGGCGAAGGCGAAATGGTGGTCCTCAAGGCAGGAAAGTCCTGCCGTCTACATCTCGCACCCGGCACGAAAGGCGTGATCTGCGGCGGCGCACCGATAGATGGTGCGAGGCATATCGACTGGAATTTCGTCTCGAGCGACCCGGAAGCCATCCGCCTTGCCAGGGAAGAATGGACGCAAACCATTGCGGCGGGCGGCTCAACCCGCTTTCCGGCCGTTCCGGGCGATGACAGCGAGTGGATTCCCCTGCCCTGAGATCACGCCTTGAAGCCCGTGGCAGCGCATGCCAGACCAAAGCTAACATTTGAAACAATGGAGAAACCCATGAAACGGCTTCTGATGGCTGTCTCGGTATTCGCGTTGTCCGCGTGCGGCAACAAGGCGGATGCGCCTGCCCCCACCCCTGCGGAGCCCGAAGTGCCCGCGCAGGAAGCGCTGCTGATGCCGCTCCCGGATTCCACCACTCCCGAGATCACCGCAGCTGACCTCGCGACCCGCGTGAAAATCATCGCCGATGACGCGTTCGAAGGGCGCGGCCCCGGCACGCCGGTTGGCGAAGGTGCCGCAGCCTGGATCGGCGCAGAATTGGCGCGCATCGGCCTGCAGCCGGGCGGCGACAATGGCACGTTCTTCCAGGAAGTGAAGATGGTGAACCAGAAGATCGATCCGCAGGCGTCGTCCCTGACCTTCGTTCGGCCGGACGGCACCGAGCGGCCCATGGCCCTCAAGACGGACGCCGTCATCTGGACCAAACACCAGAATGCCAAGGATATCTCGTTCGATCCGACCGATGTCGTGTTCGTCGGCTATGGTGCCGTCGCTCCGGAGTACGACTGGAACGACTACGACAACCAGGACTATACCGGCAAAACCGTCGTGATTCTGGTCAACGACCCAGGCTTCGCCACGCAGGACCCTGCCCTCTTCAAGGGCAAGGCAATGACCTATTACGGCCGCTGGACATACAAGTTCGAAGAAGCCGCCCGTCAAGGCGCAACGGCGGCGATCGTCGTTCACGAGACTGATCCCGCATCCTACGGCTGGGACGTCGTGGCAAACTCATGGTCCGGCGCGCAATCGGACCTCGTGCGGGCGGATGGCGGGGCGGACCGCGCCCTGATGGAAGGCTGGATCAGCAGCGGCGCGGCAGTGGAACTGTTCCAGGCAGCTGGCCTCGATTTCAAAGCCATGAAGGACGCCGCCAAGACCCGCGGGTTCAAACCCGTCCCGATGACTGGATTGAAAGCCAGGGGCGAGATCAGCCAGGAAATCGACGCCGTATCGAGCCGCAACGTTGTCGGAATCCTGCCGGGCTCCAAGACGCCTGACGAATATGTTCTGTATACGGCCCATTGGGACCATCTCGGCAAGAAATCCAATGAAAAGACCGGCGCGCCAGGCGAGGACTTCTACAAGGACCAAATTTTCAACGGCGCCGTAGACAACGCCACCGGCGTGTCCGGCATCCTGGAAATCGCCGAAGGCATGAAGCAGCAGGAACTCGACCGTTCCGTTATGTTCCTGTTTGTGACGCTCGAAGAATCCGGCCTGCTCGGGTCCGAGTATTTCGCTCTGCACCCGACGGTTCCGCTCAACAAGATCGTGGCAGGTTTCAACATGGACGGCTCGCTTCCGATTGGCCGTACCCATGATATGGTCGTCGTCGGTTACGGCGCATCAGAACTCGAAGACCGTCTTAAAGCCTACCTGGCGACGCAAGACCGGGAAGTGAAGCCCGATCCAAAACCGGAAGCCGGTTCTTTCTATCGTTCGGACCACATATCGCTCGCCAAGCGCGGCGTCCCGATGCTCTACGCAGACGGCGGTGAAGACAAGCTCGACGGCGGCATTGCCGCCGGCAAGGCAGCGGCCCGGACCTATAGCGAACAGCGCTATCACCAGCCAATGGACGAATATTCGGACTCGTGGGACATGTCCGGCACGCAGGAAGACGTGACGACGCTCTATACGCTCGGCCTCCAGCTCGCTCAGTCCACGGATTGGCCGACATGGTATCCCGGCAACGAATTCGAGGCGGCCCGGAAGGCAAGTCTCGAAGCCAAGTAAATTGAGGCCACCCGCCGGCACCCCGCCGGCGGGTTCGCCCCGCCCGAAGAGGCCACTTCGATCATGTTGTCCTACCAGCATGGCTTTCACGCAGGGAACCGCGCCGACGTTCTCAAGCACGCCATCCTGCACGCGATGCTGGCTGACTTCGCCAAGGCGAACCGGCCAGCGCTCTATGTCGAAACCCATTCCGGTCGCGGGCGCTACGACCTGGAGGGCCCGCAGGCGATCAAGGGACAGGAGGCAGGCGAGGGCGTCCTGGCTCTGCTCGCCGGAAAGCCACCGCGGCCGCTCCTGTCTTGGTTGGACGCCGTCGGGCAATCCGGCATCCGGAAATATCCCGGCTCCCCGGCCCTCGCCCAGTCACTCCTGCCGGCCAGTTCGCGGATCGTCCTCTTCGAAAAGCACCCGACTGAGCACAAGGAACTCCTTCAGGGAGTCGGAGCGGACCCCCGTATTCTTGTCAAACACGCGGACGGCTATTCCGGCGCGCTGAAACTTGCTCCGCGTAGTGGCGAGGCCCTGATCTGCTTCGTTGACCCGAGTTATGAGACGACGCGCGACATCGACGCCCTCGCCTTGTGGACGCCTCGAGCATTGAAGCGTTGGCCGAATGCCCAGTTGATCCTCTGGCTGCCCCTGTTCCGGGACGGACGCGAGGCAGAATTCGGCGAATACCTGACGACCCTGGGCGACTGTTTCGTTGCGGGCGCACGCTGGCCAGTGGATCCGCTCAATGAAACGGCGCTCGAAGGGTCGGCCATCGTGGCCTACGGCGCGAGCGCCGCGGCACGGTCGCAGGCTCTCGCCATCGCATCCTCCCTGCAGTCATGGTGGGCACACTGAAGAATCCGGCGCACCGCGTCCTTCTGGTCGGGGGTGGACATGCCCACATCGCTGCTCTCCGGGCGTTGCGGCAGCGCCCCGATACCGGCCTTCAGATCACATTGGTCAGTCGTCAGGTCCATACCATCTATAGTGGCGCCCTGCCGGGTTATGTGGCCGGCCACTGGCCATTGAAAGATACCTTGATCGATGTGCGCGCGCTCTGCAGCGAAACCGGAACGCATTTCCTGGAACTGGACGTCACCGCACTCGACGCAGCGAAGAAGACCGTCACCTGCAATGACGGCAGCAGCTTGACGTTCGACACGGCATGCATTGATGTCGGCACACGCACAAAAGACGTGGGCGTGGCTGGAAGCGCTGGCCGCGCCGTCTCGCCGATCAAACCGTTCGGCGAATTCATCCCGGCATGGGAATCCTTCCTCGAACGTGTCCGTTCCGGGACCTCCGAAGGGAATGTTCTGATCCTCGGCGCGGGCCTCGCCGGAATAGAACTCGCTGCTGCGATCCGGCACCGGCTTGATGCGTTCCCGCGCTCTTTAAAATCGCATGTGACGATTGCGGACAGTGCCGGAAGTACTTCTCCCCGGTCGTCTTCCGCGCTTCGGACGGCACTCCACCGCGCACTCCAGAAACGCCGGATCGATATTATGACATCCGCCAGGCTGACAGATTGGGACGGAACCATCGCCCGGATTGAGGATGGGCGCGCCCTGTCCTGCGATTTCATCCTGAACTGCGCCGGAACGGAACCCTATGAGTGGATATCTGCGTCCGGCCTGTCCAACAAGCATGGCTACATTCCAGTGGATATATACCTTCGGCACACGGACCAACCGGACATCTGGGCCGCAGGCGACGCCGCACAATTGCCGGGAGATGGCTCATACAGGAACGGCGTTCACGCCTTGCGCGCGGGGCAAGTCCTGGCGGAAAACCTCAGGCGGCGTTCAACCGGTCGCCATCCCGCCGCGTATCATCCGCAAAGCGATTACCTGAAACTCGTCAGTCTCGGCGACCGAAGCGCCGTGGGCGAAAAGTGGGGATTGGTCATGGAGGGCGTCATCCTTTGGCACCTGAAGAAATGGATCGACTCAGGCTTCCTGCGCGGCTGATCCGGCGGCGACATCGAGGATGACGCGGGACGCGATCTCGCACGTCGCCTCTCCGCCCTGCTGCATTCGCGCCAAGGCATTGCCCTGAGCGCCTTTCTGAAATTTCAACAAATCTGCATCCCCCAGAAGCTCAAGCGCCTTGCTGGAGAGATTCTCCGGCGTGAGCCGCGCCTGCACGAATTCGGGAACGATTTCCTGATCGTCCGACACGATATTCAGCAGCGTGATATGCTGCTTCCGGTAAAGCAGTCCCCGCGCCAGTGCCCATGTGATCCATCCGGTCCGGTAGCCGACAATCATCGGTGTACCTTGCATCGCGACCTCGCTGGTGACGGTGCCCGAACACGCAATTGCGAGAGTCGCTGCGGCCATCGCGTCGTATCGCTGACCGGTGTCCAGCACGACATCAGCCCATGTATCCACGCCCAGAAATTTTGCTGCAAACTGTGAAGCGATATTACCAGCAGGAGCGATGACAATCCGCGTATCAGGCATCGCATTCTTCACCTGACGCGCCGCTTCGACCAAGGCAGGCGCTACCTTTTCGATCTCGCTCTTGCGGCTGCCCGGCAGGACCAGAACGAGCTGCTCGGCGTCGTCGATATTCCGGGACGCTCGAAACGCCGCACCATCGCCAATCATCGCGCGCGAAAGCGCCGGGTTGCCAACAACCGTCACAGGCAAACCAAATTGCTCATAGTACGGAACTTCCATCTCGTGCATGCACAGGAGATAATCAACCGCCGCCGCGAGCGTTTTCGCCCGGCCGGGACGGGTCGCCCAGACCTGCGGGCCAATCAGCTTGATGAGGCGTATCGACGGGTCCCTTTTTCGTATCCGTTGCGCAACCCGCAGCATGAATCCCCAGGAATCCACCAGAACGACCGCGTCCGGACGGAATGCCAGAATCGCCTCCGTCGCGGCGTCGGCAAGCCGCACAACATCCCGGTACGCCCGAACGCCTTCCGCGAAGCCCAAAACGGAAAGCGGGGCGACGTCGATGGGAGATACCAGTCCGATGGCGGATATTTCCGCACCGCCGATCGCGGCGATCTCGGCAGCCGGACTCTTATCCCGGATGCACTCGATCACTTCCCGTGCCAGCAGGTCGCCGGACGGCTCCGCTGCCACGAAGTAGATCCGGGAAGGTTTCACACCAGGTCCTCTGGCGTAAGCCCGATCAGGAAAACGCCAAGTTCATCCGCAACCCGTTGCATGGATGACCTATCCAGCAACAACGCGCCGCCCGCCTCGACCGCCAGCCCGGCCAGTCCCGCATCGGCCACGTTTCGCACAGTCGACACGCCGGCTGTTGGCAGGTCGATCCGGCGCTCCTGGCCCGGCTTCGGCCGCTTGACAAGAACGCCGCGCCGCGCATTTTGGGTCCCGCGAATGGCTTCAGGCAATTCGGCGCACCGCTCCAGCATCCGGTCCGTTCCCTCCTGCGCTTCAACTGCAAGCACCAGGCCGTCGCACACAACGCTGCCCTGGCCGATATCGTATTCTCCCGCGATTGCTGCGATCTGCGCAGCCCGTTTGATATCGTTCCAGTTCCCTTCTGTCGGGACCGGACCCGCAATAAGGCCTGACGGTGCCACCAGGGCGCGATTGGCTTCTTCGCTACCGATCACTTTGAAGCCGTGCTTCTCGAACTCCGCGACCAGAACACGCAACAGGGCGTCATCGCCCTTGCGCGCTTCCGACAGCACTTTCGGCAACAGGGCTGCGCCCCGAAAATCCAACTTCAGGTCCTTGAAATCAGGACGGCGGACGATCCCTGCAAAGACTATATCCCTGCACCCTGCCGCCTTCAATTTCGCGACCGCTCCCCCGATCTCGCCCATGCCCACGACATCTCCGGGAAATTCGAGAAGCGCCGGTTCCTCAAATCCCTTCAGCCGGAGAACGTATACGCCCACGCCTGTTTCAACAGCGTTTCGGGCGATCCCTACCGGCAGCTCCCCCAATCCTGCGATGATCCCGAGCGGTGCCATCTGACTCACTCGGGCTTGCAGATCGGCCGGTCGCCGGCAAGGATGAAATTGACGATTTCCATGGCGAGTGGCTTGTCAGCGAACGTCGTCTTCGCCGCTTCAAGACGATCCTTGAACAGACCATCTCCGAAGAAGATGGCCTTGTAGGCGCTGCGGATTTCCAACTGTTGCGCCTTGTCGAACCCCCTGCGCTTCAGGCCGACCATGTTAAGGCCGGACAGTTTGGCATGATTGCCAACCACCGACCCGAACGGAATGACATCTTCGACAACAATCGCGCCGCCCCCAATGAAAGCGTTCCGGCCAATCCGGCTGAACTGGTGAACAGCCGCCAGCCCACCGAACCAGACATTGTCACCAACCTCGATATGACCCGCCAGCGCTACATTGTTGGCCATGACGACATTGTTGCCGATATGGCAGTCGTGCGCGATGTGCGAACCGACCATGAGGTAACACTGTTTACCAACCGTCGTCAGGCCGCCGGATTTAGGTACGCCCGTATGCACGGTCGCGTATTCCCGGAATGTACACCCATCGCCGATTTCGAGGCGTGAGTCTGGCGTTTCCCTGAAGCCGATCACCTGTGGGAGACCGCCAATGACAGCGTGCGGGAACAGGACATTGTCCCGACCAAGGGAGGCATGCCCCATCACGACCGAATGCGCTTTCAGGACGCATCCGTCACCCAGCCGTGCCGAAGGTCCGACATGACAGAAGGGTCCAACCTCGACGCGCTCGCCAAGTTCCGCACCCGGTTCAACGAGCGCTGTTGGATGAATTTGGACGGTCATTCTCGTTGCACCTGCATTTGCGGGCCGGGGTTACTTGTCGATTTTCTTCGGATTTGCCTGCTTCTGCAACCACGCAACTTCGCGCAGGTACTGGCGTAGCGGCTTTGCCGGCGTACCGCCCCAGGTTTCGCCGTCTGGGACATTTCGGAAAAGTCCGGACGAGGCTGCGAGACTCACATTCTCGCCTACCTGGACATGATCCGCTATTCCGACCCGCCCGCCGAGGCGCGCGCCATCACCGATCCGCACCGATCCCGAGATGCCACCGAAAGCCGCCATCACGACCGAACGGCCGAATACGACATTGTGTGCTATCTGGCAGAGATTATCGATCTTGGTCCGCTCGCCGAGGATGGTGTCGTCGAACACGCCGCGGTCCACGCAAGCATTGGCACCGACCGAAACATGATCCTGCAGGATGACGCGGCCAAAGTGCGGCGCATCCCTCTGGCCATCTGGCGCAGCCATGACGCCGAAACCCGGCTCACCGATCCGCGCGCCCGCCGCCAGTGTCACGAAATCCCCTACGAGGGTACAAAACAGGGAAGCGCCCGCACCGATATTGCAGTTCCGTCCGATCTGGACACCCGGACCGACGACGCAGTTCGGACCGATCCAGGTTCCTTCTCCAATCGCCGCGCCTTCGCCTACTACCGCGCCAGGTGCGATCCGGACATCGGCATGGATCTTGGCGGTCGGATGGATATTCGTTCCGCCGCTCCAGTTCAGGTGCCTTGGCAAGAACATCGCGAATGCCGCAACGCTGTGAACGTGACGCGGAAACCGGGTAACAAGCGTGGCAACCCTTGCCGGTATATGCGGCAGGTTCGCTTCATTCGAAACGACGGCTATCAGGTCTGCAGAGAGTGACGGCGCGGTCGTGCCGTCACCATCCAGAAATGCGAGATCTCCCCGGCGGGCTTTTGCCGCCGGGGAGACTCCGCTGATTTCCATCCCTGGATCGCCGGTCAGAACAGCTCCGGTCCGGTCGGCAATCCATCCCAGCGTCAAAGCCCCCAAAGACGCGTAGAATCTCGTGTCGACCGTCACGGCACGTCCTTATTGTTGGCCCTGAACGGGCGCAGCCTGCCGTGTGACGTTCACCGTCGGGGACTTGGCGTCCAGCTTGGCAATGATCGACGCAGTGCCATCAATGGCATCGGCGCTGTAGATGACGGCGCTTTTCGACACGACGAGACCGGCATTCTTCTCACGCACAACTTCCAGAAGGACCGGCTCAAGAATCTTGTTGAACTCAATCAGCGCAACACGCTCCGTGTACCCATAGTCCTGTGCATACTTCTGCCGCTTCTGGCCAAACTGGCCGGCTTCCGTCTGATAGGCCTTGAGTTCGCCCATCAGAGCCGCATCGGCGGCAACCGCTTCACGCGTCTTGCCATTGACCTTGGCGTCCAACGCCTTGCCCTTGGTTTCGAGCGACGCGCGGGTCGGCTCGAGTTCGCCGTTCATTTGCTTCTCGATATTGTCGAGCTTGGTCTGCAAGTCCTTGCCGGCCTTGCTGTCGCGCAGGATCTTGCCTTCGTCGATAGCGACAACGA
Organism: Hyphomonas sp.; assembly: GCA_041741315.1. GTDB lineage: Bacteria > Pseudomonadota > Alphaproteobacteria > Caulobacterales > Hyphomonadaceae > Hyphomonas. The sequence continues at coordinate 17,710 of JBGSKI010000185.1, forward strand.
TCGTTCCCTGGGCTGCTGCGGCGGGCGCGATGACTGCCGCGGTACTGAACATCACCATCAGGGCAACGCAAAACATTTTGATTCGGGACATGGCTGTCTCCATTCTGGGGGCTGATAATTAGAAACGGGTATTGGTCGAGAACCGGAACGATGTCGTCCGGTCATATTCCTCGGCACGGAGGATCTGCGAGAAGTCGAAGCGGATCGGACCGAAGGGCGAATCCCAGAACACGCTGAGACCTGCTGACGCGCGCAGGGACGCGGCTTCCTTGGTCAGGCGAACGGCCGGCAATCCCGTCGTGGGGTCGGTCACATAGACTGTCGGGCTGGCGTCTGGGCCGCGCAACGTGCCGAGCGAGCCGGCATCCACGAACAGGGCACTCTTGATGCCATATTCCTCAGGCAGGAAGTTCGGCATCGTGAGTTCGAACGTTCCCTGGTAGTACGCATTGCCGCCGAGCGAGTTAAGCCGGCGGGTGGCAACCACTTCTCCGGTCGCCGGATCGACCACCCGCAGGATTTCGCGAGGGCCGAGACCTGCGACGTCGAAACCGCGGAACGAGGAACCACCACGGAAGAAGCGGTTGTTGATGCGGATGCCCTGGCCGTCTTCAAGCGGGAAAATATATCCGCCCGAGAAGTTTGCGCTGGCAACAATGTCCTTCCAGATGCCCCGGAAAAACGACGCGCCGGTTTCCGTCCGGAGGTATTTCACATCGCCGCCAAGACCGGCCACATCCTGGTTCAGGCGGAAGTTAAATCCGTGACGTGGCGAAATCGGGTCGTCCGTGCGGTCCCAGAAGAAGCTGTAACCGATGATGCTCGACAGATCGCTGCGCTCGGAGCGGCAGCTCGTGTTTCGCAGCAGGTAAGCCGGGTCGCAGATATCGACGACCGACTGACCGGGCCCGGCATCTCCGTCCATGACAGCACGGATGGTGTCATCGGTGGTGTCGTCCGGCGTGCCATTGTCGTCCGTGTAAACCGCTGTGACAAACGACCCGCTGGAATCGATGATGATGTTCTGGTCCGGAAGCTGGACGTCATCCACCTGCAGGCGATAGCTCAGGCCGAGTTGCATCCGCTCGCTGAGCGGGAATCCGATCCGCAGTCCGCTCCCGTATGTCGAACTGGTAAAGCCCCCATAATCCTTGAAGTCCTGAGTGCTTGCAAACGCGCTGAGGCCCGCCGACAGGTTCCGGTCGAGGAAGCGAGGCTCCGTGAACTGAAGATCCACGATCTGCTGACGGCTGGACGTCGACACGCGGGCGACAACGGACTGGCCGCGGCCCCGGAGGTTGCGCTGGCTCGCCGACAGGTCGAACAGGTAGGAGTCGACCGACGAGAAACCTGCAGCGAAGGATAGTTCCCCCGTCGGCTGTTCCTCGACCTTCACATTGACGATGCTGCGGTCCGGCTCCTCGGCCGGCAGTTCTTCGATCTCGACTTCCTTGAAGTATCCAAGCGAGCGGACCCGGTTCTTGGACCGGTCGAGCAGGATCCGGTTGAAGGCGTCGCCCTCGGAAATCCGCAATTCGCGCCGGATCACACGGTCAAGCGTCTGGGTGTTGCCGGTAATGTTGATGCGGTCGATATAGACCCGCGGGCCTTCGTCGACGACGAATGTCACATCAATGCGTCCCGTCTCCGGGTTCACGTCGAGCTGCGGCCGGATGTCCACGAAGGCGTAGCCCGCGATGCCCGCTGCGTAGGTCAGCGTGTCGATCGTGTTTTCAATCAGGTCGCCCTTGAACAGGTCGCCTTCCTGGATCGGAACGGCGTTGCGGAGCGACTTCGCATCGAGTTTTTCGAGTGCCGTTTCGACCTTGACCACGCCGAAATCGTACTGGCGGCCTTCATCGACCGTCATCGTGATATAGAAGTCTTTCTGGTCCGGCGTCAGTTCAGCCACCGCCGAAGTGACGCGGAAGTCGTAATAGCCATTGTTCTGGTAGAATTTGCGCAGCTGGTCGCGGTCATATTCGAGCCGGCCGGGGTCATAGTTGTCGTTGGAACTGAAGAAGCGCCAGAGACGCGATTGCCGTGTGACAATCTCGCTGCGCAGACGAGAGTCCGAATAGGCCTCGTTGCCGATGAAGTTGATCGATTTGACGCCGGTGATCGGACCTTCCGTGATCGAAAACACGAGGTCGACGCGGTTCTGCTCGAGCGGCTTGTATTGTGGTTCGACTTTTACGGCGAACCGTCCGGACTGCCGGTAGAGTTCCAGGATGCGCTGGACATCCGCCTGAACACGGGCGGCAGTGAAGATGCCGCGCGGCTCAGCCTGGATTTCTTCCTTCAGCTTGTCGTCCTTGAGGGCGCGGTTGCCTTCAAAAATCACCCGGTTGATGATCGGGTTCTCGACGACGCGGACCAGCAGGTCATCCCCGCTCCGGTCAATCGACACATCGGCAAACAGGTTCGTGGCAAACAGCGTCTTCAGCGACAGGTCGATCCGGTCCGCGTCGAACGCATCACCCGGCTCGAGCAACAGGTAGGACTGGACGGTGCGCGCCTCGATACGCTGGTTTCCCTCCACCAGGATGGAACGGATCGTGCCGCCGTACCGTTCGTCTTCCTGCGCATCTGCCTTACCTGAAACGCCGGCAGCGGACAGGATCGAAAACACGCTGGTCGCCATGAAGGTCGCGGCAAGAAACTTACGCATCGTCCAAATACTCTCTTGAAGGTTGGTCTTCGGGATCGGCCGCTTCAGCCGCCCCCACTCCCGAAAAGGCCTGTCTCAATCACGTCACCCCAAGTGATGACGATAACCATACCCAATAGCAGGAACAAACCGACTGTCAGGCTTATCTCCTGCACTTTTTCCGGCATTTGCCGTCCTGTCACTGCTTCGTATGCATTAAATGCCACATGCCCGCCATCCAGAACGGGCAGTGGGAGCAGGTTGAAAAAACCGACCCCGACGGAAATCGTCGCGCAGATGTTAAGCAACATCCAGAATAGCTGTTGGAGGCGCTTTCCGGCGGTCTCGTCGGTCTGGCTCCACACCCGGTTCACGACGCGGCGGGAGATGTCACCGATGCCCACGGGACCGTTCATCACCTGGATCGACATGCGCCCGGTGGCGATGCGGCTGAGCATGGTGACAGTCTGGCCGATCGTGCGTCCGGTTTCTGCGATTCCTGCACCAACCGCGCCGACGGGCGAATAGTGAATGGTCTGATTCAGTTCAGAATCGTCCGCAAAGCCGATCCCGATGGTCGCCTGCGGCACGATCTGGCCAAGTTCATTCTCCCGCTTCACCACTTCGGGTGTCACGGTGACCGGCACCAGCTCCCCGTCCCGGTCGACAACGAAGTGAACCGGCGTGTCGGGGTTCAGCATCACCTGGATGCGGACATCGTTGATATTCTGGACTTTTGAGCCGTTCGCGGAAATGAACACATCTCCGACCTGCAGGCCTGCGCGTTCTGCCGGATTTCCGGGGGTCACCTGGGCAATGCCGACATGCTGCACGGTGCGGCCGAACACGCCGATGATCAGCGCAAAGATGAGGCTCGAGAGCACGAAATTGGCGAACGGACCCGCCAAGCTGACGAGTGTGCGCTGCAGAACGCTGAGTTCCGGATAAATCTTGCCCTGGGGGCCCGCCACAACGCGGCTGCCGTCGCCCGGCAACTGGTGCTCGCCCACGAATTTCACGAAGCCACCGAGCGGGATCCAGTTCACGCGCCAGCGGGTACCGAACCGGTCCCTGCGCTCGATCATCGGTTTGCCGAAACCAACCGAAAACGACTCCACCGCCGCGCCGAACAGACGGCCGGCAAGGTAGTGTCCCAATTCATGGATAATGACGACAATCCCCATCATGAAGACGAGGCAGGCGAGGAATAACGGTCCTTGGCTCAGAAACTCACCCAAGTGCTCTTCCCTCCATCCCGGCGCGCGGGGACGTCTGCAGCAATTCGCGCGCCATATCCCGCCCGTAGCGGTCGAGCACACGAATGGATTCAAGCGAGTTGCATGGCAACCCTGCCGCGTTTCCCGACAGGAACCGACTCAACACTTCCTCTACCACCGAGCTTATGTCCAGAAACCCGCATTGACCCGCAATAAATGCAGAAACCACTGATTCATTAGCACAATTTAATACCGTCGTAGCCCCCGGACCCGCCGCAATCGCCTGCCGCGCAAGACGAATCGCGGGGAATTTTTCTTCGTCCACGGCGAGGAAATCGAGGCGTCCCAGATGCGCGAGATCGAGCCGTGCAACGCCTGTGGAAATCCGGTCCGGCCAGCCGAGCGCATAGGCAATCGGCGTGCGCATGTCGGGGGCGCCAAGCTGGGCAATCACCGAGCCATCGGTGAAATGGGCCATTCCGTGCACGATGGACTGCGGGTGGACCAGCACGTCGATCATGTCAGGATCGAGCCCGAAAAGGTAAGCGGCCTCGATAAATTCCAGTGCCTTGTTCATCAGGGTGGCGCTGTCGATCGAGTTCTTGATCCCCATCGACCAGTTCGGATGCGCCGCTGCTTGCGCGGGCGTCACCTGGGCCAGTTCATCCCGCGGCGTATGCAGGAACGGCCCACCCGACGCCGTGATCGTGATGCGCTCGAGCGATTTGCCGTCGCCGAGGCATTGATGGATGGCGCTATGCTCGGAATCCACCGGCAGGACGCGGGCACCCGACCGGGCAGCCTCCGCCAGGATCAGTGGACCGCCGCACACGACGCTTTCCTTGTTGGCGATTGCCACATCATTGCCCGCACGCACCGCCGCCAGCGTGGAGTCCAGTCCCGCTGCCCCGACGATCGCGGCAAGCACCCGGTCAACCTTGCGGGTCGCAGCCTCTACGATTGCCGTTTCGCCTGCCGCCACTTCAATACCTGAGCCTTCGAGGCGGCGTGCGAGGTCTTCGAGGCCTGCCTCGTCATGTACCACGGCAATCTCCGGCCTCAGGAGCAGCGCCTGTTCCGCCAGCTGCGCCGTGTCCCGGCCAGCGGCCAGCGCCACGATTTTGAACACGTCATCACCCGCTGTGTTGGCGTCCTCAATGATCGACACCGCCGACCGGCCAATCGAGCCGGTCGATCCCATGATCGAGACCCGCCGCACGGTCACGGTGCCAGTCCAAGCATGGCAGGCAAGGAGGGAACAAGATGGAACAAGACGCTACTGGCCACGGCGACGGCGCCGAGTCCGTCGACCCGGTCCATTACGCCGCCATGCCCCGGCAGGAGGCTGCTGGAATCCTTCACCTTGAACCGGCGTTTCAGCGCGCTTTCGAACAGGTCCCCGATCTGCGCGACCACCGAGATCAGCACACCTACCACGATCCAGGCCGGGAAGGATGCCCGCTCGATATCTGCGGCTGCGAGCCCGCACAACGCGCAGGCAATCACCGCCCCCGCCGCACCGCTCCAGGTCTTGTTCGGGCTCTCGCGG
>JBGSKI010000186.1:0-4739 GCA_041741315.1 Hyphomonas sp.
GGGAAAACGGGCTGGGCGAAGGCGCCGGCGACAATGCCCTCGAAGGCCGCATCGACCCGGACGCGCTGGAAGACGTCCGCCGGGCGCAGCGCCGGGCCGAGGACTCGCTCGAACAGGGCAACGAGGCCCGGGCCGCGCGCAATCAGGAAATGGCGACGTCTGCCCTGTCGGACATCAACCGCAGCCTGGCAGAAGCGCTCGACGCGATGCAGAACGAACGGCGCGGCAACACGCCGGGCATCGACGATCCCTTCGGCCGCCCGGCCGGCGGTGCCGGCAATAATGGCGAAGATGTCCGCATTCCCGACGAAGCCGAGCGGCAACGCGCCAAGGACATCCTCAACGAACTGCGCCGCCGCTACAATGACAGCGACGACGAGGAAGAACGCGAATACCTCCGCCGCCTGCTCGACCGGTTCTAGGGCGGCGGATGACCGCCGGACCGGGCCGCGATCCTGACCAGCGGCGGCCTCCCCGGATGTTCCGCAAATAGCCGTCTTGCGCGCCGCTCGCATCCCTGCCTTGATGCAGAAAAAAGGGGAAATGCCATGGCGCAGCGCTGGGAATACACCAAGGGCCTCAAGGACATCGGCAACGGCCTCTATGCCTGGCTTCAGCCGGATGGCGGCTGGGGCTGGTCGAATGCCGGCCTGATCGCGGATGGCGGCCAGTCGCTGCTGGTCGACACGCTGTTCGACATGCACCTGACGCGCGACATGCTGGCCGCCATGCGGGACGCCTCCGGCATCGGCGCGGAAAAGATCGGCACGATCGTCAACACCCATGCCAATGGTGACCATTGTCACGGCAATGGCTGCTGCCCGCAGGCCGCGATCATCGCGTCCGAGGCGAGCGCGAAGGAAATGGCGGAAGTCCCGCCCGGCCTGCTCGCGCAATTGAAGAAGATGGGGGCGCAGATCGGCCCCGCCGGTGCGTATTTCGCCGACATTTTCGCGCCGTTCGATTTCGACGCAGTGGACGAACGCCTGCCGACGCAGACCTTCACCGGACGGATGGACGTGATGGTCGGCAGCAAGGCGGTGGAGCTGATCGAAGTCGGCCCGGCGCATACCGGCGGCGACGTCATCGTGCATGTCCCGGGCGACCGCACCGTGTTCACCGGCGACATCCTGTTCATCGACGGCACGCCGCTGATGTGGGCGGGGCCCGTGCGCAACTGGATCCATGCCTGCGAGACGATCATCGCGATGGATGCCGACGTGATCGTGCCGGGCCATGGTCCGGTCACGGACCGTCACGGCGTGCAGCGCGTGGCCGCCTATCTCGCCTATGTCGATGCCGAGGCCCGCAAGCGCTTCGACGCCGGGGTCAGCGTCCGCGACGCCGCCCTCGACATCGCGCTCGGCGATTTCTCGTCCTGGGGCGATTCCGAACGCATCGCCGTCAATGTCGATTCTCTGTATCGGGAATATCGCGGCGACGGCAAGGTCACGCCGGTCATGGACCTCTTCGCCCTGATGGCCGAAGTGCGGGATGTTCAGCGCGGCTAAGACTTCGACTTTTTCGGGTCAGGAAGAGACAATTGCATTTCGAGGCTGGAAGGCAATTGTTGGCCCTTTACTGCCGCTCAGAATTTTGGCCACGAATGACTGAGTTCGCTCCGATGTTGTATCAGAAGGTCGAGAGACGGCTCTCGCGCCACCGGGCATCGATGTAGTATCGCCCCTCAATGATCTTGGATGTCTCGACTCGCATGCCTGCCTCCTGACAAATCACATCTGCGGCGGCTATATCCCAGAGTCCGCAACCGTTCTCTATATAGCCGCTCAATCTGCCGAGAGCGGCAACACCTAGAGAGAACACTGCGCAGCGATACCGGACAACAGCAAAGCCACTGTCGCGCAAGATTTGCGCTCTTGCATCTGTTTCGGGACCACTTTCATAATCGTTCTCTCCCAAGGCAATGACTTTGACATTCGGGACTCGCAGCGGCTGAATGAGTGGGTTCGCATTCACTCTCAATCCATGACCGCGCAAGGCTGAAATCATCAGCTTAAGCTCTGGCAGCACGATCGCTCCAAGTGTTGACCTGCCCTGTTCGAGGTATCCAATCGACACGCCCCAAATGGGCAGGCCGAGGATAAAATTGGACGTTCCATCTATGGGATCGACAGCCCAGCCGGTTACATCTTCGCCAAGACTGCCGCCAGTTTCCTCCCCTAAGACTGAGTCATTAGGAAAGGTGTCGGCGAGATCGCGGCGTATCTGCTCCTCGATCTCGATGTCTGCATTCGATGCGAACTGACCCGCCGACTTTTCATCCAATAGGAGATGCGATCGCAGCCGGGACCAACGCATTCCTGTTTCAGCCGCGCGGCTAATGATGCGTTCTAGTTCCTGTTGGCGTGATGTGTCAGACATCCCATGAGTACGAATCTATTGTCCGTAGCTCGTAAAGGGAAAATTCCCACGCGGTCGAAAGTTGTCGTTCGGCCGTATGGAGCCACTGACCGCCTTCGGCGAAGTCCAGCCTGATAGTGGAAGGGCCGCCGGACGGCACGATTGGATCGACTCTGTCGGTCCCCAAATTTGACGGTGGGAGCCAACCCGGCCCTAAGCGGACGTTGGCCTCAATGCCAAAATGTGGAAAATGGTCTGATGCTTTCGGCCAATCCAAACCAGTTTAGCAAAGTCATTGCGGGTGCGATCGCTCTCGCACTGCTTGCAGGCGTGACTTGGTTTCTCGTGTCATTTGCGGTTCTGGGAGCAGGATTGGCTTTTTTGAGCGCAATTGGATTGGTGATCGCCTTCTTCTCGAACGCTCCGCGAAGATGGAGCTCTATGTCGCTATCGGCAGCAGTTTTGGCTCTGATACCTGCTGCAAACGCCGCCATCATAATGCTGCGGCCTATGCCACCCGACTCTTCTGGCCAAGTTTGGCATCCAGATCGGGGCATGGTTGAAGTTACTGAACCGTCAGCCGGAGAAGTTTGGACATCGTGCGGTTTTCTGTGGTTTGCGTTGCTCGCCGCCATCTTAGTTTCTCTCGTCCTTTGGAAGCGGATTGCAATGAACCCGCAAAAAGGTTCGGGCATCGTCTGAATGGCGGCAATCGGCGATGTCCGGCCCAGCGCTTGTGACGCAACCGAATGACTGGACTGAGGTGACCCTGCCGGATGCCGGCGATAACGATGGGAGCCCACGTGGCCCTAAGTTGCCTGTCGTCATTGTCTCAGCGAATGTCTGGCTTGAACGAACGGGGGTAGCCGCGGCGCGCGAACCGGTCTCGACAATTCAATTCTCAAGTCGATGATTTCAGGGATGATTTCGGTATTATACCGTTTGCGGCGACCACCGAGCGGATGAATGCGTGCGTTGCCCGATTGCCGTCTGCCGTATGGGATAGCAGGCACGATCAGCTGTCGTCCTGTTCAAGATCTTCCTCTGACGGAAGAATCCGCCGCTGTTTCATCGGCGGCTGCTTCTTGAGGATGCGATAGGCATCCTTCAGGATCTCGTCCTGCTTGTTTTCGTCACCCTCAGCGAGGTGGGCGGCGATCATGTCGGCGATCTCCGGCAGGCCGTGCATCACCGCATAGGCCGTGGCCGTCATCTCGCCGCGCGGTCCGCCCTTGTAGCGGTGGCCCGCATCGATGCCTGCGTCCAGCAGGAGGCGCACGCATTCAGCGCTCCGCCCGCCGGAGATTGCGCCTAGCAGCGGATTGCAGACGCTCGGCATCACCTCAAGCGGCTGGCCGAGAGAGATCAGATAGGCAACTACATGAGCGTGGCCTGATCGAGCGGCGAAACAGATAGGAAAATCTGCTTCTCGCTTACTTCGGAGATTCGGATCGAACCCTATCTCAAAAAGCCGCTTTAGAGCCTCAAGCTTGCCTTCCGAGGCAGCATAATGTTGATACCCCCCCCCCAGCTAGATAAGTAAAGCTATCGATCAGCGCTGGGTGAGCTTTCACGATACTCGAGATCAGATCGGTATTTTGAACCTCAATGGCATCATACAGGTCTGGCGGACCATTTGAGCTCATAGCTAGAATCCCTTATCGTAAGTAATTTTTCCGTGTTCTCTCAGTGCCCCCTCAGCGCCCTGCTGCCGCTACCTCCAGGTCAACCACCAAAGCTCTCAGCGCCCTGGTCGTGTGAAACCCCCGCCCGTTGGGTGCCATGTCATGTTGACAGGACTATCCATGTCAATCCGGACCTCTCGAATACGGCCTAGCCACGAGCGACCAGCGCCTTCTGGGTTTCGCCTGTCCGGCGCGGAGCAGGATGGCTTCATGCTCGTCATTCAGCGACAGACGACTTGTGACCGCTTCCGGCGAAAGGCTGACGCACTGAAAAGTCTGCCGTTTCGTCTCTTTTGACGCCGAAAGCAGACTTGCTTCCTGAAGGCTCAATTTACCCGCCGTTACCGGTTCGCCCCCGGCACCCACTTGATATCGTCCGCGCCATTGCCGTTGGCTGCCCGTCCGGCCACGAACAGCCAGTCCGACAGCCGGTTGACGAAGGCGAGTGCCTCGGCGCTCACCGGTTCGCCCTCGGTGGCGGCAAGTTCGGCGACATGCCGCTCGGCGGTCCGGCACAGCGTGCGGGCCACATGCAGGTGCGCCGACAGGGGCGAGCCTCCCGGCAGGACGAAACTGTCGAGCGGCGGAATGTCCGCATTCATCGCGTCGATCTCGGTCTCCAGCCGGGTCACCTGCGCGGCGACGATGCGCAGCGGCGTCCATTCCAGCACCCGGCCGCGCTCCGGCGTCGCA
>JBGSKI010000187.1:0-12527 GCA_041741315.1 Hyphomonas sp.
CGCACCACAATGCAGCGGCCCATATCAAACACCGGCCGCAGGGCGACCTTCCGCGTCGCGTGTACGATGCCGCCGAACAGGCGCGCATCGAAAGCCTTGGCGCCAACGCAATGCGCGGCACCGCGATCAATCTCGATGCCGTTCTGGACCATCGTTGCACCTCGGGCGAGTTCGCGATGGGTGCCGAAGACGCCAATGCAGTGCTCGCGCCGGCGATCGAGTTCCTGCTGCGCGAGAAACTGACCGGCAGACCCCTGCCGGACAGCGCCCGGCGCGTGGCCGACATCTGGCGTAGCAAGGTGGCGGAGCAGACGGGCGATGCGCTCGAGCGGTTGATTTCGCAATTGCATGACCAGCCGGAATTTGCCCGCACCGTGCGCGACATGATCCGTGACCTGAAGGCGCTCGATTCCGAAGGCGACGATGCCGAGGCCGACGATCAGGAAACCGAGGAAGACGGCGACGGCGAACAGCAGCCCGATCAGGGCGATCAGGAAATGCAGCCCGACGAGCCGATGGGCGTGTCGTCGGAACAGATGGAAGCGGGCGATACCGAGGAACTGGAAGGCGAAGAGACCAACGTTTCTGTCGACCAGGATGCGGATCTCGATTCGGACGAGTCCCCGGACGATGAGGAAGACGGCACAAAGCCGATGCGTCCGAATTACCGGGACGGTGACGACCGCGACCGGTTCAATTATTCTGTGTACACGCGTGAGCATGACGAGATCACGCAGGCGCCGGACCTCTGCGATCCGGAAGAACTGACGCGCCTGCGCGCCTATCTCGATCACCAGCTGCAGGGCTTGCAGGGCGCGGTGTCGAAACTGGCAAACAAGCTGCAGCGATTGCTGATGGCGCAGCAGAATCGGTCCTGGAGTTTCGACCTCGAAGAAGGCGTGCTCGATACGGCGCGCCTGACGCGGGTGATCACCGATCCGACTGCGCCGCTGTCATTCAAGCAGGAAGACGACACCAAGTTCCGCGATACGGTTGTGACGCTGCTACTCGACAATTCCGGTTCGATGCGCGGCCGGCCGATCATGGTGGCGGCGCTGTGCGCGGACATTCTTGCGCGCACGCTGGAACGCTGCAGCGTGAAGACGGAAATTCTCGGTTTCACCACCAAGGCCTGGAAGGGCGGCATCTCGCGGGAAGACTGGATGCGGGCGGGCAAGCCTTCCGCTCCCGGACGGCTGAACGATATCCGTCACATCATCTACAAGCAGGCCGACGCGCCGTGGCGCCGGGCCCGGAAGAATCTCGGCCTGATGATGCGCGAGGGCCTGCTGAAGGAGAATATCGACGGCGAGGCGCTGCAATGGGCGCACGACCGGCTGCTCGGACGAACCGAACAGCGCAAGATCCTGATGGTGATTTCCGACGGCGCGCCGGTCGATGATTCGACGCTTAACGTGAATGTCGGCAATTACCTGGAGCGTCACTTGCGGCAGGTGATCGACCAGATCGAGAATCACAGCCCCGTGGAACTGATTGCCATCGGCATTGGCCACGATGTGACGCGCTACTACAAGCGCGCCGTCACCATCGTCGATGCCGAACAGCTCGGCGGCGCGATGACGGACCAGCTGGCGAGCCTGTTCGACGACAAGCAACCGAACCCCAAAGCCATGGCCATCCCTCCGCTGACGGAGCGCACCGTTCGCGGTGCCGTCTCGGGCGCCAAGAGCGGCGCGCCGAGCTACGGCAAGAAGGTCGATCTTGGCCGCGCGGTGAAGACGACCTCGCTGCAGGAAGTAAAGGGCGCTAAAAAGTAGTTGCTAGCGCCCTGGAAACCCGCCCGCCTTGCTCAGAGATGAGCTGACCGGGTGCTTCAGAACCGTCTCCAGCCATTTCGAAGTCTCGATTAGCTTGGCGAGGTCCAGCCCCGTGTCGAAGCCGCCGCGTTCGAGCAGGTAGACCACGTCTTCCGTCGCAACGTTGCCCGTCGCCGCCGGGGCGAAGGGGCAGCCGCCGATGCCGCCGCAGCTGGCATCGATCACATCGACGCCCGCATCGACAGCGGCGGCGACATTTGCGAGGGCCTGACCACGCGTATCGTGGAAATGCATGCGCAGGAACACGTCAGGCGCCACGGTCCGTACCCGGTCTATGGCGCGGCGAACGGCCCAGGGGTCCGCGACGCCAATCGTGTCGCCGAGGGCGAGCTCGGCAACGCCCGCTCGCTGGGCCTGCGCGGCGAGACTCGCGACGACAGCAAGGTCCACCTCACCATCATACGGGTCACCGAAGGCCACCGAGATGGTCGCCGAGAGCGGAATGCCGGCCTCCAGAATCAGGGGGGCGCAGAGGGCCAGCATGTTGGCGCTATCCTGCGGGCTCATGCCTTGGTTGCGCCGCCCGAAGCCTTCGCCTGCGACCAGCACGAAATTGATTTCATCCGCCTGCGCATCGATGGCCCGGCGCACGCCCTTCTCGTTGAGGGCAAGCGCGATGTGGCGGGTTGGTTTCGAGCGGTCGAGCCCGGCGAAGACGGCCGGGCTGTCGGCCATTTTCGGGACTGCCTTGGGATTGACGAAGCTGCCGGATTCCATGCGCCGCACACCGGCCTCTTCCAGCCGGGAGATGAATTCCAGCTTTTGCTCGACGTTCAGGTCGGCAGGGTCGTTCTGCAGCCCGTCACGGGGGCCGACTTCAACAATGTCGATGCGGCGGGTCATGTCTGTCCTATCGTCCTTCGAATGCCGGTGCGCGGCGCTCGACGAAGCTCGCCACGCCTTCCTTGAAATCGAATGTGGTGAAGCTCTTCGCCATTTCCATATCCGCTTCGCTGAGCGAGTCTGCATAGGACTGGAAGTATGTCTTGCGAATCTGGCGCTTCATGATTGCGATCGAGCGCGGAGAGACTTGCGTTGCAAGATGCTGCGCCACGCCGTGGACATGGGGCATCAGGGCGTCGCCGGGAAGCGCCTTGTTGACGAGACGCAATTGTTCTGCCTCTGCGCCTGTGAACTTGCGGGCGGTGAACAGCAGGTCCAGCGCCTGCGCCTCGCCGATCAGGCGCGGGAGCAGCCAGGAGATGCCGTGTTCGGCAATCAGTCCGCGCTGGGCAAAGGCAGTTGTGAACTTCGCCTCCTCGGCGGCAAAGCGCAGGTCGGCGAACAAGGTGAAGATCAGGCCGATCCCGGCGCAGGCGCCATTGATCGCGGCAATGATCGGCTTGGGGCAGGAATAGAGATACCCGAACCGGCCGGGATAGAACGCGTCCAGTTCGGTCGGCTCAGCGGGGGCCTCGTCTGTCACGGGGCGGGCAGCGCCTTGCTGGATGCTTTGAAGCCCGTCCATGTCTGCTCCGGCGCAGAAGCCCCGGCCTGCGCCGGTCACTACGATGCAGCGCACGGCAGGGTCATGTCCCGCCGCCAGGATGGCCTGTTTCAGTTCCGCCTGCATCGTGTCGGTCCAGGCATTCAGCCGATCCGGCCGGTTGAGCGTCAGGGTCAATACGCCATCGCGCGTGTCGCTCAGTATCTGCGAATAGGCTGGCATCGGGCGTCCTCCTCGTTTCCGGCAAGCCTAGACCGGTTTTCCGGTGCTTGCCATTGCCCGCCATGACGCTGGTGCAGGCGGGAAACCTGCGGTAACCACGCCGGATGACCGGATTTGCTCCTCCGCTGACGGGTTCTGCCCAGGATGAAACGCTTGAGCTGCGCCCGAAATTCAATGCCGATGGCCTGATCGCCGCGGTCGTGCAGGATGCCGATACTGGAGACGTGCTGATGCTGGCATGGATGAATGCTGCGGCGCTCGGTGAGACCGTTCGCACCGGCCGGGCGACCTATTGGTCCCGGTCCCGGGGTGAATTGTGGATCAAGGGTGAAACGTCCGGCCATACACAGGAAGTGACCGAAATCCGAATCGACTGTGACCAGGACGCCGTGTTGCTGAAGGTACGCCAGACCGGCGGCGCGTGCCACACCGGGAGGGCGAGCTGTTTTTACCGTATAATCACGCAGGACGGGTCAACGCTTTCACTTGAGGCGGGGATAGATTAGTCTGATCGTGGGGAACGATTCATGGGGGTGTTAAAGTGCGTATTCCAAATCTGATGTTGGCAGTCTGCGCGGCTGCTGTGGTCGCCGCCTGCACGCCGAAGACGGAGACACAGGTTGAGCCCGCCCCTGAAGCGGACGTCGTAGCAGACGAGACGGTCGCCGAGACCCTGACGGTCGATGTGCTCGACTGCGGCATGATCAAGGTGTCGGACATGGATGCCTTTTCAAGCGCTGGCGACTATGCTGGCGAGACCTATACGCTGGCCGACACCTGCTACCTGATCCAGCATCCGAACGGCCGGATGATCTGGGATCTCGGTCTGCCGAGCGGACTCGCCGGTGCGGGCGAGCAAACGCAGGACATCTTCACCGTCTCCCTGTCCAAAACGATCACTGAGCAACTGGCGGTTCGCGGCATCGTGCCGTCGGAGATCCGGTATGTCGCGATCTCGCACGATCACTTCGACCATGTCGGGCAGGCCGACCAGCTGCAAGGTGCCACCTGGCTGGTGCACGAGGACGAATACGACGCGATGTTCCCGCCAGCGGATTCGCTCAACCAGCCGTCCGCCGACCTTGCCGCAATGTACTCGGCCTTCGTACCGATGGAGGCGGTCAAGTTCCGCGGGGAGTATGACGTGTTCGGCGACGGCACGGTCGTGATTTTCGAAACGCCGGGCCACACGCCCGGCCATACCTCGCTGCAGCTGACCATGCCGGAATCGGGCACCGTCCTGCTGACTGGTGATCTCTATCACCGCGCCAAGAGCCGCGAATTGAAGCGTGTCCCGCGATTTAATTTCGACGAAGCCGGAACGCTGGCATCAATGGACAGTTTCGAGGCGCGCGCAGCTCAGCTGGGTGCCAAGGTGATCATCCAGCACGAGCCGGCCGATATCGAACCGCTCGGCGGCGAGATTCGCTAGGGCGCGCGGATGGCCCGCCCGCTTATCCTTTTTCTGTTGGCGCTCTTGCTCCTGTCGGGATGCGAGACGCCGACCGCTTCGGCACTGGATGAAAAATCATCGCAGTGGCGCCTCGTCTTCCAGGATGAATTCGATGGGGAAGGGCAACCGGATCCCGAGAAGTGGTGGTCCAAGGACTATGACCGCAAACCGAATCCTGACGGCCCGGACGGCTGGTGGGATCCGGCGAACGCGTTCCTGAATGGCAAGGGACAACTTGTCCTGCGCGCAACGGTCATCGAGAACCGCAACCCGGAAGAAGACAATGACGCTTACGATTTTGCCACCGGCATGGTGACCACAGAGGGTCACTACGAACGCACGTTCGGCCGCTTCGAAGCGCGTTGCAAGATGCCGCAGGAACCAGGCTGGTGGGCGGCGTTCTGGCTGTTTTCAAATAATGTGAACGATGTGGACGGCTCCGGCAGGGACGGCACGGAAGTGGACATTGCCGAAGTCTTCGGCTGGACCGACAAGGTGAACCAGGCGCTGCACTGGGATGGCTACGGCCCCGAGCACCAGTCTTCATCGACTGCCTCGATGCACCCGGGCCTGCGCCGGGGCTGGCACACGTTCGCCCTGGAATGGTCGCCTACGGAATATGTCTTCTTCGTCGATGGCCGCGAAACATGGCGCACCAGTGCCGGCGGTGTTAGCCAGGTGCCGCTCTGGATCAAGCTGACGGGAGAGTTGTCGACCGAGCCCGGCCTGTCGGGTTCGGGCTGGGCGAACAAGGCGCAGCCGGAATCGTACCCTGACGATTTCCTCGTTGACTGGGTGCGCGTCTACGAACGCATGTCCTCATCGGACGAGTAAGGCTTCAGTTGCCGCCTTCGACGAGACGGCGCGCGATGACCATGGCCTGAACTTCACCGGCCCCTTCGAAGATGTTGAGGATCCGGGCGTCCTGCAGGATGCGGCTGATCGGGTATTCGAGCGCGAAGCCGTTGCCGCCATGGATCTGCAACGCATTATCGGCCGCCGCCCAGGCAATGCGCGCCGCCAACAATTTGGCCATGCCGGCCTCGAGGTCGCACCGCTTGCCTTCGTCCTTGCGGCGGGCCGAGAAATAGGTCAGCTGGCGCACGCCGACGAGTTCTGCCGCCATCATCACCAGTTTGTTCGCGACGCGCGGGAACTCGAAGATCGGCTTACCGAACTGGTTGCGGTCAAGGGCGTACTTCAGGCCTGTCTCGAAGGCGTTCTGACCGACCCCGATGGCGCGCGCCGCCGTCTGGATGCGCGCACTTTCGAACGTTGCCATCAGGTGCTTGAAGCCCTGTCCTTCGATGCCGCCGAGCAGGTTTTCCGCCTTCACCCTGAAGCCGTCAAATCCGATCTCGTATTCCTTCATGCCGCGATAGCCGAGCACTTCGATCTCGCCGCCCGTCATGCCTTCAGCGGGGAAGGGGGTCGCATCGGAACCGCGAGGCTTCTCGGCGAGCAGCATGGAGAGGCCTGAGAAATTGTTCGTGGCCGGATCGGTACGGGCAAGCAGGGTCATCAGGTCTGCGCGCACCGGATGCGTGATCCAGGTCTTGTTGCCGGTTACGATATAGTCTGCTCCGTCTGCAGACTTGACCGCGCGCGTGCGCAGGGAGCCGAGATCCGATCCGGTGTTGGGTTCGGTGAACACAGCGGTTGGCAGGATGTCGCCGCTCGCAATCAGCGGCAGCCACTTTTCCTTCTGTTCGGGCGTGCCGCCGATCAGGATCAGTTCGGCGGCGATTTCAGATCGTGTACCGAGCGAACCAGTACCGATATAGCCGCGCGAGAGTTCTTCGGAAACGACGCACATCGCCGTCTTGCCCATGCCGAGGCCGCCAAACTCTTCCGGAATGGTGAGGCCGAAGACGCCAAGTTCGGCCATCTCGTTGACGACCTCCATCGGGATATACTCGTTCCGCAGGTGCCAGCCATGGGCATGCGGCTTGATCCGTTCGGAGGCATATTTGGAGAACTGGTCCCGCACCATGGACATGGTCTCGTCGAGCCCGGTTTCCTCGACCGTATTGCGGGACAGGGCATCCGGCAGAAGACGCGCAGCCGCCGCCATGGTGTCCGGCATCTTCCCTTCGAGCAGGAAGCGCTGGATGGCCGGCGCGAACAAGAGGTTCATGTCGTCTCGTGTGCAGCCGAGATCGGCCGGGCGGATCATCTCGCCCTGGTTCATCGGAATCCCGCCGATCAGTTGCGTCAGGTATTCGGTGAACAGGATTTGGGAGAGCAGCTGCTCGACTTCACCGAACTTGCCATCCGCGCCAATGCTGTGGGCCCAATGGGCAGTCTGGCGCAGGGTTTCCAGATAGGTCGCGACCCATGAAAGACCATGCACGGAATGTTGGTGGCGTTCGAAGGCGGCGCGGTCCGGCTTGCCGTCGGCCGTGCTGACCCGGGCGCGGACGGCGCGCGTGGCGGCGTCAACGAACAGTTCGAGCGCGCTGACCGCAGCGTCCATCGCAGACGGAAGGCCGTCCATTACAACGCCTTGTGTTTCCTGGACCGCTTCAGTTGCGCTCATGTCCTGCCCCTTTTTGTCTGACGACAGTTATAGGGCGCTCGGCCCTGCCTGTCAGGCCGCAATTGTGCGGTGCAACATCGCAGGGATCAATCCATTCGCCGGTATTGGCGGCTTTGGGCGCTGACCATGGCGCGGCCGAAGGGTTCCGGCAGGATACGGGTGAGCGTGGCGAGGCTCTTGTTGACGAGGCCTGGCACGACGACCGGCTGTCCGCGATTGACCGCTTCAATGCCGGCCTTCACCACGGGGGCCGCGTCCATCCACATCCATTTCGGCATCTTGTTGGTGTCTTCGCGCGTGCCGTTCACGTCGTGGAACTCGCTCCAGGTGAAGCCGGGGCAGAGCGCTGTGCAATGTATGTCGGCATGTCCGAGGGCGGCGCATTCGGCATTCAGGCTTTCGGAAAACTTGATCAGGCCGGCCTTCACGCTGCCATACAGCGTGTGCCCGGCGCTGCCGGCAGCATAACCGGCAAGCGAGGCGACATTGATGATCCGGCCGTACTTCCGCTCTGTCATGCCGGGCAGCACACGATGGGCGAGTTCGAGTGGCGCGGTGTAGAGCACCTGCACGAACGCGGCCTGATCCTTCCACTCCGTATTGAAGAACGTGCCCGGCAGGCCATAGCCTGCATTGTTGACGAGCGCGTCCACGTGGCGGCCTTGGGTGGCAAGTGCGGCGAGGATCCGTTCGGGTGCGCCGGGTGCAGCGAGGTTCTCCGGGATGACGATTGCGGCGATCCCGTGCGCACTTCTCAGGCCGTCAGCAAGTTCGTCGAGTTTGTCTGTCCGGCGGGCAGTGAGCGCCAGATCCCAACCGAGTGCAGCATACTGGCGGGCGAATTCGGCTCCGATTCCGGCAGAAGCGCCGGTTATGAGGCATAGGCGGCGAGTCATGGTGACGGAATTCCCCAAATAGACGAATTTAACGATTGTGACGGATTTGCCACAATTCTTAAACAAACGTTTCGCCTTGTTCCACAACGACTTGTGGATTCGGAAGGAGGGTACACCTTCGACGTCCTGCACGTCCACTCACGCCTCCCGGTGTGTGTCCCCAACAAGGAAAACAACATGAAGCTGAGATCAGTCCTTCGATCAGCATCTGCCGCCGCGCTCCTTATAGGTGTCGCGAGCCTGCCTGCCTTCGCCCAGGAAACCCCTCCCGCGGAGAACGACCGCACGCTCGAGACTGTCGTCACTGTCGGTACGCGTGTCGCGAACCGCTCGGCGCTGGATACTGCCGTGGCCGTGGACGTCGTTTCTGCAGCCAGCCTCCAGCAGATCGGCGTCGGCGAATTGAACCAGGCCCTGTCGGTCCAGCTTCCGAGCTTCAACTTCCCCCGCCCGGCCCTGAATGACGGCACCGACTCGGTCCGTCCGGCGACCCTGCGGGGCCTCGGCCCGGACCAGACCCTTGTTCTCGTCAACGGCAAGCGCCGCCACCTCGCATCGTTGGTCAACGTCAACGGCTCGATCGGACGCGGCACGTCCGCCGTCGATCTCAACACGATCCCGACGGCGGCCGTTTCCGGCATCGAAGTCCTGCGCGACGGCGCGTCAGCCCAATACGGTTCGGACGCTATTGCCGGCGTGATCAACGTCAAGCTGCGTGAAGCCGCCGAAGGCGGTGGCGCTGACATCAGTTATGGCTGGCGCGAGACGGAATACACTGTCCCGGTCAACACGCCCGCTGCGGGCCTCGGCGTCACGGTTCCGGCCAGCGGCGAGATTTCGCGTAGCCGGTCAGACGGCAAAGTCGTTACGGTTTCCGGGTGGAAAGGTTTCCAACTCGGTCAGGACGGCTTTCTGACGCTGTCAGCAGAGTACAAGGACCAGGAGCACACGGAGCGATCCGGGTTTGACGTGCGCCAGCAATACCCACTCGTCGCGGGCAATTTTTCGCCGGACGAGGCCACCATCAATCGCTGGAACGCCTGGACCGGCGAGCCGGAACTTGAGCAGATCACCCTTTTCGGCAATGCGGGCTACGCGCTCGCGAATGGCGTCGACCTGTATGGTTGGGCCAGTTATCAGGACCGCGATACGGTTTCGGCCGGTTTCTATCGCCGGGCGCTCGACGACCGCAACGTTATCGAGATCTATCCGGACGGTTTCCTGCCGCTGATCGCGCCGGAAACGACCGACATGTCGGCCGGCGGCGGTGCGCGCTTTGAAGCAGGTGGCTGGGATATGGACGCGTCGCTCGTCTACGGGTCCAACGAAATGCAGTTCACCATCGAGAACACGTTGAACCGGTCGATCGGACCGGCTTCGAAGACATCGTTCGATGCCGGCGGCTTCAAGTACAGCCAGGTCGTGGCAAACCTCTCGGCCGTTCGCGGCTATGACGTTGGAAACCTGGCCTCGCCGCTTAACGTGGCCTGGGGCGTGGAAGCCCGTCAGGAGAAGTATGAGATCAATGCCGGTGAACCGGACAGCTACCGCAATGGAGGCGTCCTTCTGGCCAACGGCAATCCGACCGCCTCCGGCTCACAGGTGTTCCCGGGCTTCCGTCCGGCAAACGAAGTCAGCGAGGATCGCACGGCTGTCGGTGCCTATATCGATCTTGAAGCCAATGTCACCGACGCCTTCCTGTTGTCTGGCGCAGTACGTGCCGAATCCTATTCCGACTTCGGTGAGACCGTCACGGGCAAGATCGCGGCGCGTTACGATTTCAATGAAAATTTCGCTCTGCGCGGGTCGGTCCAGAACGGCTTTCGCGCGCCGTCGCTGCAACAGCAATACTTCGCTACGACATCGACGAACTTCATCAACGGCGTTCCGTTTGACATCACGACCTTCCCGGTGACCGATCCGGTGGCCGTCGCATTGGGCGCACAGCCGCTTGATGCAGAGAAGTCTGTGAACTTGTCGGTCGGCGCGGTGATCCGGTATGAGCGGCTAAACCTCACGGTCGATGCCTACCGTATCGACGTCAACGACCGGATCGTTCTCTCGGAAAACCTGACGTCAGCGGACGTTAGGGCCTATCTGGAAAGCCAGGGTTTCCTTGGCTCGGGTGGTGGACGTTTCTTCCTGAACGGTGTGGACACGGAAACGTCCGGTGTCGACGTCGTCGCGTCCTATGCGTTCCCTGAAACCGATTTCGGCCGTTTCGACGCGACGGTCGGTGCGAACTTCAACCAGACGGACGTAACTGCGGTTCCGGCCATTCCCGAACTCACGGCGCTTCCGTCCAACCCGGTCCTGTTTGCCCGGGTCAACGTGAAGACCTTCGAGGAAGGCACGCCGAAGGACAAGCTGACGGCATCACTGAACTGGACCCATGGTGCCTTCAGTGCGACGGCCCGTGCGATCCGTTATGGAGAAGTCCTCGTGCCGAGTTCCGCCGCCGCGAACGACTACACGATCGATCCGAACACCCTGATCGATATTGAGGGCCGTTACACCTGGAATGACCGCGTCACCTTCTCGATCGGTGCGGACAACCTGCTCGACGAGTATGGTACGCCAGCTCCGGCGTCGCAGAATGGCACCGGCAACACGCCGTTCTCCGGCTACATCCCGTACGGAAGCTCCGGCCGGTTCGTGTATGCCAAGGCCAGCATCAAGTTTTAGGCCCAGGTCAGCCTGACTGAATGTGCGAACGCCGCCCGGAAACGGGCGGCGTTTGTCTTTGTGCGGAGAATTTCGAAAAAGTGTTTCACGCCCGGCGGACGAGATAGCCAGCGCGGGGGAAGTGGACGTGGATTGTTTCGGCTTCAGGAGTCAGGCGCTGCAGGACGATGCGCTGAGAATCGGCGTGAACCAATTCTCCCTCGACCCAGACCTGTCCGTAATCGTCGGGCGCCACCACCACTTTCTCGCCGGCGGCAAAGCCTTGCGTTTCATTGCGCGTCGTCGCGGCGAGGAGCCGGGGCGCGGCGGTCTTGGCGATCGCCAGAGCCTGCCCTGACGTAATCGTTTCCGGCATCTGGCCTTCGAATTCCCGCAGCCGTTCGAACCAGTCTTTTGTCAGGTCGGCGGTCTCGAAGCACTGGTTGAGGAAGTCTGGAACGTTCTGGTGCATGAACCATACATTCATGTAGGCGTGCACATCGACGAGACCCGGCTTCATGCCGATCAGGTAGAGTCCAGACCCGGCACCCTTGCTGGCCTGCAGACGCTCTTCCAGCAACATCAGGCGGGCGCGCCATTGGTCGCGCATCATCGGCGCTACGGCTTTCATGGCCTGCGTGTCGAACGGCCGGCCGCCGGAAAGCTGTTCCCGGTCCTTGCGGAATTCTTCGCTGACCTTGTCGCCCAATTCACCGAAGATGACGGCGACCGAGGTCTGGAACCATCGTCCGTCCGTCCACCCTGCCACCATCTGGGCGAACCCTTCATGGCCGCTCAGTTTCAGGGTCGGCATCGGAAACCGCGCTTCCAACTCGCGCAGGATGATGGCGGTATCGCAGAATATGTCTGCCCCGATCTGCATGACGGGCGTGCGGCGATAGCCGCCGGTCAGGGGCATCAGGTCCGGACGCGGCATGATCACCGGGATTTCGACGCGTGACCAGGCAAGGTTCTTCAGCCGGAGGGCGAGCCGGATCTTCTCGGCGTACGGGGACGTGGGATATTCGTGCAGGATGATGCTGCGGGCGTCCGCCATGGTGTTTTCGCTCCCCTGAGCCTTTTCTGTGGCCGACACTTGTGCCGGTCTTTGGCGTGGCAGGGAAGGGGCATTTGCCGGGGCGTGGCATTGCCGCAAGAAACGGGTGGCGGCCGGCGGCGTACCGTTCCAGATTGGGGCCATGACACAGAACACTGCCCCCCTTGATGAACGCGCCGTCGCCTATGCCCGCATGGCCAAGGCGTTGGAGCATCTTGGCGACACGTGGCGCGATTGGCCGGACCTGCAGTCGCTGGCCGGTGCCATGGGCCTCTCGCCGCACCATTTCCAGCGGGAATTCACCCGGTGGGCCGGCGTCAGTCCGCGCCAGTTCCAGGCCGCCATCGCCCATGCGCAGGCCGGCGACCTGCTGCGCCAGGGCGCCAGCGTGCTCGATGCCACCTACGAGTC
>JBGSKI010000188.1:0-7948 GCA_041741315.1 Hyphomonas sp.
GTGCGCCGCCCGCAGCGCGGCCTGCTGGGCGGCATGCTGGCCCTGCCGACGACCGGCTGGATCGAGGGCGATGCAGACGGTCCGCCCTTCGAGGCCGGCTGGGAGACAGTCGGCGAGGTGCGGCACGTGTTCACGCACTTCTCCTTGCGACTGAGCGTGGCACGGCTGCGGCTGGATGCTGGCATGGTTGTGGACGGTCAATGGGTGGCATTGGACGGGGCGCATGGCTTGCCGAGCGTTTTCGCCAAGGCGCTGGCGCTCGCGACCCGCTAGAAAAGATACCGGTAACACTGGACAAGCCCGCCGCGCTGTCCGACCTTTGGCAAAACCCAAAGGGCGGAGACGATGATGGCAAAGCGGATTTGGCTGCTCGGCGCAGCAGTGGCGCTGGCGCAAGGCGCATGGGCCGAGGCCCCGAAACTGGCGAGCGTGTTCAGCGACCATATGGTGATCCAGCGGGACCAGCCGGTGCCACTGTTCGGCACGGCAGAACCGGGTGCCACGGTCACGGTGTCAATGGGCAGTGCCGGTTCGACCGGGCGGGTTGCCATCAACGCGAAGGCGGACCCCGACGGCAACTGGCAGGTCGAAATGCCGGCGCTTGAGGCGGGAGGCCCCTACGATATCCATCTGCGCAGCAAGGATGGCGACAAGCAGGTCGTGACCGACATTCTGGCGGGTGACGTGTTCCTTTGCTCCGGCCAGTCCAACATGGAATGGCCACTGTCGGCATCGTCCTACAATGGCGGGATCGCCGCCGGGGAGACGCATGAGCGGATCCGCCTGCTGGATGTCAGCCATGTCAGCAGCGCCGCGCGGCGCGATACACTGCCGGAAGGTAATGTCTGGGAAGTGGCGACGCCGGAAGCGACGAAGGACTTTTCCGCGGTCTGTTACTTCACCGGCCGCGCCGTCGAGGCGGACTATGACGTGCCGGTCGGCCTGATCGATTCCTCTTGGGGCGGCTCTCGGATCGAGCCGTGGATCAGCGAAGCGACGCTCAAGCAGGCGGGCGGCTTCGGTGCGCCGCTCGCCTTGCTGGCCTCCTATGCGCGCGATCCGATGCGGGGCCTTGCCGACTACGCCAAGGAATGGATGTCGGCCTGGTCGACCAACCCGGAACATGGCCTGGACCTGCCCTGGACGGGCGACGCGTCGCTGCCCTGGCAACCGGTGCCCGGCGACCTGCGCGACTGGCAGACCTGGGGCATCCCGGACCTCGCGACCCATACCGGCCAGGTCTGGCACAAGACGACCTTCGAGCTGACCGATGCGCAGGCCGGGCAGGCCGCGACGCTGAATCTCGCCGGGATCGATGATGTCGATCTGACCTGGCTGAACGGGCAGCCGGTCGGATCGAGCTTTGGCTGGGGCGACGTGCGGACCTATCCGGTTCCGGCGGGTATCCTGAAGGCGGGAACCAATACGCTGGTGGTGAATGTGCAGAATGACTGGGGCCCCGGCGGCATGCTCGGGCCGGTGGACGAGATGTCGGTTACCTTCGCGGATGGCGGCGCAATCCCGGTCGGGACCGGCTGGAGCTGGCTGAAAGTCGCTCCGGGTGGCGTCCCGTCACCATCTGCACCCTGGTTCTCGATCAAGGGCTATGCGATCCTGCACAATGCGATGCTTGCACCGCTGGACGGCATCCGCCTGAAAGGCGCGCTCTGGTATCAGGGCGAGTCGAATGCAGGCGAAGGCCCGGCCTATGAGCAGCTGATGAACCTGCTGATCGCCGACTGGCGCGGCATGTTCGGCGCGGACCTGCCGGCGATCATTTACCAGCTGCCGCGCTATGGCGGACTGCCGTCGGAAGCCGGCACGTCCGGCTGGGGCGAAATCCGGGAATCCATGCGCAAGGTGGCGGTGACCGACGACAAGACCGGGTTGGTTGTTCTGGTCGATGTCGGCGACCCGGCGGACATTCACCCGCCGAACAAGGAATTCGTTGCGAAGCGCGGCATGAGCGTCGTCAGATCGCTGTTCTACGGTGAGGCGATTGCGGGCCCGTCGGGGCCGGAAGCGGTGGGTGTGCTGCGCACTGGAAACAGTGTGCGTGTTGATTTTGCCGGGATTGACCAGGGCCTGCAGACGATCAGTTCTAACCAGCCGATCGGCTTCGAAGCCTGCGACGGCGAAGGCAAATGCCAATATGTCGGCGGATCGGTCAGCGGCAGCGCGGTGATGCTATACCTTCCGGACGGCGTTGCGGCCGACGAAATCCGCTATTGTCAGGGCGACTCGCCGCTGTGCAACCTGTTCGACAAGAACGGCCTGCCCGCCGGGCCGTTCCGCATGCCGGTGACCCCATCGGACCAGCCGGAATAGGGCTTCAGGCGAGCCCCATTTCCTCCCGGTAGCGGCGCCGGAGCAAGTCGATCGGGGCGAGGTTCCGCTTCGGGTCTTCGTAGTGCCAGTAGGTCCAGCCATTGCAGGCGGGGGCCTGCTGGACGTGGGCACCGAGACGGTGGATCGAGCCGGAGACATTGCCGGTAGTCAGCGAGCCGTCGACGCGGATGCGGGCCTGATGGCGCCGCTGGGCGCTGAACAGGCGGTCGCCGGGCTTCAGCCATCCGGTTTCGATGAGCGCGCCGAACGGGACACGGGTCAGCGATTTCTTGCTGCGCTCGGTTTCGAGGTCTTCGCCATGCATCGGCTCGACCGATTTCAGGCGGGCGCGGGACAGGCGGACATAGCTCTCGTCGCGCTCGATGCCGATGAAATTGCGGCCGAGGCGCTTGGCGGCGGCGGCAGTGGTGCCGGTGCCGGAGAAGGGGTCGAGCACGGTGTCGCCGGGATTGGTGGTGGCCAGCAGGACCCGGTGCAGCAGGCTTTCCGGCTTCTGCGTCGGGTGGGCCTTCTTGCCTTCGTCGTCTTTCAGGCGCTCGCCGCCGGTGCAGAGCGGGATCACCCAGTCGGAGCGCATCTGCTTGTCTTCGTTGAATACTTTCAAGGCATCGTAATTGAAGGTGACGCGGCTTTCCTGCGACTTGCCGGCCCAGATCAGGGTTTCGTGGGCGTTCTGGAAGCGGGTGCCCTTGAAGTTCGGCATCGGGTTCGATTTCAGCCAGATGACGTCATTCTGGATCCAGAAGCCTTGGTCCTGCAGGATCGCGCCGACGCGGAAGATGTTGTGATAGGAGCCGATGACCCAGATGGCGCCGTCATCCTTCAGCACGCGGCGGGCCTCTTCCAGCCATTGGTGGGTGAACAGGTCGTAGGCGTCGAAACTGTCGAACTTGTCCCAGGCATCGTCGACGCCATCGACAATGGACTGGTCCGGACGGGTGAGACCGCCACCGAGTTGCAGGTTGTAGGGCGGGTCTGCGAACACGAGGTCGACCGACCGGTCCGGCAGACGCGACAGGATATCGATGCAGTCGCCCTGCATGATGACGTTCTTTTGCAATTCCATAGTGCAGCCCCGAATACGCAACGCGAGAAAAACCGAAGTTCGAATCAGTGCGCCACGCCGGTTAGGGATTCCCTAATTGCGCAGCACCGTCCCGGCCCCGAATCGTTCCGGGGGCGAAACTAACTTGTGATTCGGCCTGTGAACAGGGTTGGGGAAGAATCTGTGGAAATTCAGCAGAATGCCTGTGAAATTCCGGCTTCGGACTGTGCAGCCGGGCCGGGCGGACCGAAAGCGGAAGATTGTTGAGGTCCAGTCAATTCGACCTTTCCCCGCCACGCCTCTGAAACGGCATTGAATTATAGTTACCGGATGAATGCTCGGCAAACCCCTCGTCCGAACAAGACACACGACCAGTTCCTCCGGGCGCAGGTCGTGCAGGGCTTTTTCGTATCGCTGGCGTCGGTCGGTGTGTCGGTCCTGATCATCGCCGTTGCCGGGCAGAACTGGGATCCGGAGATTTTTTTACAAAGTCTCGTATATGCAGCGCTGATTCCAGCGATCGTGGCGCCGAGCGCAATGATCGTGGTGGCGCGGCTCAACCTTTATAATCACCGCCTGCTGGTGGAACTCGACCGTGTCGCGAACGAGGACATGCTGACCGGGCTGTTGAGCCGGCGAGCCTTTTTCGACCGCGCAGCAACGCAGCTGGAGCGCTGGGAGCATGGGGCGGTCATGTTGGCCGACATCGACTGGTTCAAGGCAGTGAATGACACATATGGCCACAGTGGAGGCGACGCTGCCCTCAAGCATGTCGCCGAAGTGATGCGCAGAACAGCGCCGGGCGGCGGCTTGATTGCCCGGATGGGAGGCGAGGAATTTGTAGTCCTGTGCGAGTGGAAAGGCCTTGCCAGCCTTCACGAGGCAGCGGAATCTGTCCGGGCTGCGATTGAGGCGCACCCCTGCTGGCACGAGGGCCATGCGATCCACTTGACCGTCAGCATAGGCATTTCCGTCGGCAGCCCGGGTGACGATGTCGATGCGCTGATTTCGCGTGCAGATGTGGCACTCTATGCGGCCAAGGCCGATGGCCGGAACCGCACGCAGATGGCGGCCTGACACTCTATTCCTTGCTCACAATCGCAACAACAACTGACCTCCGGTCTCCTCCATCGGGCGGAAGAGGTCGGTGCGCAGGTTTGGACGAGGCTGGTTGAGGCCCAGGCGGGCGGTGGCACGGCTGAAGCGTTTGGAGATCAGGTCCGCCATCGCGCCACGGCCCTTGCCACGCTCGAACCAGTTCGCGTCGTAATCCTTGCCGCCGCGCATGTCCCGGATGTGGTTTATGACCCGCGCGGCGCGGTCCGGCACGTGCTGGACCAGCCATTCATGGAACAGGTCCTTGATCTCATACGGCAGGCGCAACACGACATAGCCCGCGCCGGTCGCACCATGGGCGGCGCTGGCCTCCAGCAGGGTTTCGATCTCGTGATCGGTGAGGCCGGGAATGATCGGCGCGGTCATCACGGTGACCGGGATGCCGGCGTCGCTGAGCGCGCGGATCGTATCGAGCCGGCGTTGCGGCGTGGCGGCACGCGGTTCCATCTTGCGGGCGAGCGTCCGGTCGAGCGTGGTGATCGAGATGCCGACGCGGGCGAGACCCTTCTCGGCCATTGGCGCGATCAGGTCGATGTCGCGTTGGATGAGCGTGGACTTGGTCAGCAGGCTGACCGGATGGTTATGGTCGGACAGGACCTGCAACAAGGCCCGGGTCAGGCCCTGGTCGCGCTCGACCGGCTGGAAGGCATCGGTGTTGATGCCGAGGGCGAGCGGACGGGGCAGGTAGCCCGGCTTCGACAATTCCTGCTTCAGCAGGTCCACGGCATTGGCCTTGAAGAACAGGCGGCTTTCGAAATCGAGCCCCGCAGACAGGCCGCTCCAGGCATGGCTCGGCCGGGCAAAGCAGTAGATGCAGCCATGCTCGCAACCGCGATAGGGGTTCACGGACCGGTCGAATGAAATGTCCGGTGACTTGTTGAAAGTAATGATTGTCTTCGCCTTTTCCTGCATCAGCAGGGTTTCAAGGCGTGGCGCCGCGTCTTCGATCGTGTCCCAGCCATCGTCGAAGGCGAAGCGGGTTTCTTTTTCATAGCGGCCGGTCTGGTTCGATATGGCCCCGCGCCCGCGATGCTCGAAGCGCTCTGCGGCAGCAGTCGTGTCGATCAGGCTGACACGCCCTTTGGGGGAAAGTTTCTGCCCGGTGCGCATGGCCGGACTGGGCCACAGCGATCAGAACAAATCAAGAACAATTGTGGTTTGCCTGAATGGAATCCTGTGGATGCGCGCGATCAGCCTTGGAGCATGTCGAAATTTTCGATGATCCGCCGCACGTGCGCCGGCAGGTCCAGGGACAGGATGTCTGCCATGTGCCGTTGGGCCGCGCGGGACGGTGTCGAAATGGCCGGGCGGGTCTTCAGGACCATGCCCCACCCCGTGATGACACGCTCGGTAATGGGTTCAATCAGGACGGTTACAACGGACACGTGGCGACGGTCCCCGCGACTGCGGTCGAACAACATGTGCACCTGCTTGGCAGGGCCTTCCAGAACCTGAAGAAAGTTCAATCCATTGAAGAGTAGCACGCCAGATATTTCCAATGCACAGTTGTTTCTGACGGCCTGTTCAACAATTCCGTCGATCTCGACGATATCGGCTCCGTCGTTGACGACGCTAATATAAACAAGGCGTAACATTTGAAGTCCGATCTGGTGAGTATGGCAGGTACACACACCTGATACGCGCGGATCGTGACTTGGGTTGCAACCTCAGCGTCTCGCCCGCCGGCTCCAGGCCCGCCAGTCGCTCGCCTTGTCGATGTCAATCAGCATTGGCAACAGGCCCACCCGGGCGCGCTCCGGGAGGTTCGACCAGACGTCTTCCATGGCGTGGGGGCCCGACCAGCGGACGTTCTGGAAGGGCGGCTTGAGGCGCGGCCCCTTGTTGATGCCGAACAGCCAGAAGCCACCATCCTCGGCCGGTCCGAACACGGCATCATGGCGTGCCAGAAGGCGCACGGCGCGGCGCAAGAGGGCGGAGGAAATGTCCGGAGAATCCGTGCCGATGAACAGGATGGGACCGGGCGGGGCTTCTTCCCAGCCACGCTGCAGACGTTCGGTTAGCGTGCCCGGTCCCTGGCTGCGCCGGGGCAGGTTGCCGGGCCACAGGGACGAGGCGGGCACGTGCAACGTCGAATCCGGTGCCGCATATAGCACAACCGCGCATCCCGACGCCTGCGCGGCGCGGATGGTGCGAGCCTGCGTGAAGTGAGCGATCCGGCGGGCGGCGGTGTTGCCGAAGCTGGCGGCGAGTCGGGTCTTGGAGAGGCCGATGCGCGGCGGCTTGGCGTAGATCAGCAGGGTGGGTTTGGCCATTCACCTGCCTTACTTTCGTCCTGAGCGGGGCGAAAGATGGAATGCGAGTCATTGGAGGAAATGCCATGAACATTCTGCGGACGGTGGCGGCCACGGCACTCGCCATGCTCGTATCTGCCTGTTTTATGAGCGAAACTTCCTTCGTCCCGGCGGGCGAGGGCGTGGCGCTGGCGGAGGGCCAGTTGCGGATGTGCGATGTCGACGGGCAGTGCTCGCTGGCGACACCGGTAGATGACGGCTATTCGATCGATCCGCCGGATGGCGAGGAGGGCGATCCGGTGCTGGCGCGTTTCCTGCCCCTAGAGGCGACGGAACTCGGGAAGGTCTGGCTCGCCGAGATCAACATGACGGATGAAGGCGGCGATGCCTTCATGCTGGGCCTGGTGCGGCAGTTGCCGGATGACGGTGGCGGGTTGCCGGTGTTCCAGTTTGCGCTGGCTGACTGTGCCGATGCAAGCGACGAGTTGCTGGAAACCTATGCGGTGCCGAGGCTCGACCAGTGGACCTGTGGCCTGCCAGCGAGCGGAACGCTCGGCGCTTTCCTGATAGACGTGTACGGCGACAAGTTGGGCGACGCAAACTGGTGGAACAACACGCTGGAGGAAGCGGAGCAGGAATAAGTCCGGATCAGGCCCAGCTGCCGCGATCGTGCGGCACACCATGGGCGATGCAAATGTCGCGAAGGCGGTCGGTGGCGTTTGGATCGTTGGCGAAGAACTCGATCGACAGGGCGATCAGCAGATCCCCCCAAGCTTCCTTTGGCACAATGGTCCAGAACTCATAATCGACGTCGCCCCAGAATTCCTCGACCAGCGGGCCCATGTCCTGCGTGTCGATGGTGAACTTCTGGTCCTCCAGTGTAGCACGGACGGAGCGGAAGTTTTCGCCATCCTGACGGAAAAGTTCGAGGGTTTTGCGTTCGTCGGTCATTGTGTCTCCTGCGTCAGGTGTAGCGTTTCGCCAGGGCCTCCGGCTTGGCGCCGAGCAGGAAGCGGGTGATCAGGATTGTGTTGCGGAAGCTGCGCGTGTGCCAGCCGTCGCGCTCGTACTTCGCGGCGGACGTGCGGGCCTCTGCGGCAAGCTGGACGAGGCGCCGCTTGCCGATGGCGCGGACGATCATCACGTCCTCCATCAGCGGCACGTCCGGATAGCCGCCGACCTCGTC
>JBGSKI010000189.1:0-1939 GCA_041741315.1 Hyphomonas sp.
AGCGCCTCGTCCTTGAGCCCCAGCCGCGCAAGCAAGCGCCGGGCTTCGGCCTCCGCGTCATGGCCAACCGCCGCACGCCTGCGGGCAGAGAAGTGCAGCGGCAGGAGGACGTTGCCGGTGACCGACAGGTAAGGCACCAGATTGAACATCTGGAAGATGACGCCAAGGTGATCCGCACGCAGACGGTCCCGCGCGGCTGGACGCAAGGCGCGCATGTCCTGTCCGAGCACCTGGATCGTGCCGGTCTGCGGCGGGACGATCCCGGCAATCAGGCCCAGCAGGGTCGACTTTCCGGAACCGGACGGCCCGCGCAGGAACAGGCGTTCGCCGCGCGCCAGGGTCAGCGATCCGATGTCCAGCACCGGCGGGCCGCCCGGCCAGGCGAACTGCAGCCCCTCGATCCGGATCGCCGTACTGTCCATCCCGGGCCTAGTCGAAATCGAGTTCGTCGGACTTCGGCGTCAGCTCGGCGGCGGTCTGGTGGCCATCCGGGCCCAGATAGACCGCGTCGACTTTCCGGAAGTCCGGATACAGCGTGAATACGTTGAGGCGCATGCCTTCCACGCGCTCGATCCGGGCGCACCGCCAGACGACCGAGATGATCATCGCGCCATGGCCATTCGAGGTGCGGGCATCGACCGAGCGCTCGGTTTCCTCGCAATCGGTCGGGCCGACCGGCACGGCGATGCCGTCGGCATAGGCCTCGGCCTCGGAACCGGACGGGGCGTCCGTTTCGCTCAGACCGAAATTGGCGAGCGGGGCATCGAGGGTCAGTGTCAGGAAGACATCGTCGCGGGTGACCGACAGTTCCGCCGCGCCATGCTCATGCGCTTCGAGTACGATACGCTCCTCGGCGTCGAGGCGCATGGCGTCCGGATCGTCCTCATCGAGGGCCACCTCTCCGGCCGCCGGCCGGTCGTCGGATTCGCCGTCCATGTCGGGCGGGGGATTGACCACGGCCTCTGCTGCCTCTTCCGGTGCGGCCGCCGGCTCCGGAGGTTCGTAGGGTGCCACAGACGGGCCACAGGCCGAGAGCCAAGCGGCCAGCAAGCAGGCACCTGTTGCAGTGATCGGGAATCTGGATGTCATTGACGGGGCCCTCCGGTGGCGCAACCTCTGGATAACTGCGCAAAGGTCAAGATTTATGTCGCCGTGCGGGGAATGAGACTGTATTACATTTTCCGGCGGGGCTCTCAAGGTCCGGCTCCCCTTGATTCTGTCGCCGGCACCCCCTGAATGCTCCAGTTTCTGCAAGCCCCTCTGTTCTTCGGCTTGATTGCCGCCTTCATGACCACGCTCGGCCTCATCTCGGTGGCGGTGCGGGGCGACTGGAGCGCGCGTCATTCCGGCCTGTTTGCGCTCGCGGCGGGCGGCATGCTGGTGACGCTGAGCCTCGTGCACATTGCGCCGGAAGCCTTTGCGCGCAGCACGCAGGCACCCTGGTTCATCCTGGCGGGCTTTCTCGGCGGGCTGATGCTGCGGTTCGGCACGGCGGTGCTGTTTCCCGAAAGCGTCGACCGGGGCAGGGCGGCGGCAATCACACCGGTGATGGCGGTGGCGGTGCACTCCTTCCTCGACGGGGTGATCTATTCGGTGACCTTTGCGGCGAGCTTCTCGTCCGGCGTGTTCGCGGCGGTGTCCCTGTTGCTGCACGAGTTTCCCGAGGGCGTGCTGACCTTCGCGATCCTGCGCCGGCACAATTTCGGCAATCGCGAGGCCTTCATCTGGGCGTTTGTCGCCGCTGCGGTGACGACGCCGCTGGGTGTGATCAGCGTGGCACCGTTCGTGTATGGCCTGTCGGCGGACACGGTCGGCGCCCTGTTTGCGATCTCGGCGGGCCTGCTGATCTATGTCGCCACCGGTCCGCTGATGGCCCCCCTGCAGGAGGAGACGCCGCTGCGCAGCTTCCTGGCGCTCGGTGCGGGCGTTCTGGTGGCGG
>JBGSKI010000190.1:0-2337 GCA_041741315.1 Hyphomonas sp.
CTGTGCGGTCGCCCGGCGGGTTCTCGGCGATAGCGTCGTGATCCGAGGCGCCGTTGTGCAGATCGGCCCGCACGCCATTGACCGGTCGAACTGGGACTGGGTCCAGACCGGGCAGAACCCGTTCTGGTGCCCGGACGCCGCCATGGTCCCGAAGTGGGAAGCGTTCCTCGACGAGACGCGCAAGGCAGGCAGTTCCACCGGCGCGATTGTCGAGGTTCAGGCCCGCGGCGTTCCAGCCGGCTGGGGCGCTCCGGTCTATGGCAAGCTCGACGGCGAACTCTCCGGCGCGATGATGAGCATCAACGCGACCAAGGGCGTCGAGATCGGCGCGGGGTTCGCGGCCGCCGCCTTCTCCGGCGAACAGAATGCCGACGAGATGCGGGCCGGCAATGATGGCCCGACATTCCTGTCGAACAATAATGGCGGCGTCGCCGGCGGCATTTCCACCGGTCAGGACGTGATCGTCCGTATCGCGATCAAGCCGACCTCCTCAATCCTGAACGAAGTACGATCGGTGACGCGGGACGGCGAAGAAGTGGATGTGCGCACCAAAGGCCGGCATGATCCATGTGTCGGCATCCGCGCCGTGCCGGTCGCCGAAGCGATGATGGCCTGCGTACTGGCAGATGCAAAGCTTCGCCATCGCGGGCAGACCGGAGGATAAAAAAGCCCCCGGAGCCGAGGCTCCGGGGGCCGTGTCCTGTTTGGAACGGGCAGAACCTAGAATTTCATCACCCCGCCGACCGAGATCACGTCGGCATCGGCATTGTCGCCTTCATACTTGGTGAAGTCCGCGCGCAGGCCCATGCGTTCGGTGAGGAAGACCTTGCCGCCGACGCCGTAAGCGATGCCGTCATCGGTGTCGGACGAGCTGCCGACACCCGGCACATCGACCTTGTACTTGTTGGTGGCATAGCCAGCCCGTGCGAACACGTCGACGCGCTCTGACACGGGCGCCTTGAGAACGCCGAACGCGGCCAGCGAGTTGTCGAGTTCGACATCTGCCGCACCGACCGTGTCACCGTCCACGCCGAACGAGGCTTCACCCTCGACACCGACATGCGGGCTGACGAAATAGGTGCCACGCGCCGTCACGGCACCGAGGTCAGCAGACCCTGTGTCGTAGTTCGAATAGGCCGCGCCGAGTTCGAGGTCACCCTGTGCGAAGGCGGCAGGGGCCGCAATGGCAGCGGCAGCGAGGACGATGGTTGCAAATTTCATGGGAGGTAATCCTTATCTTGCGTGAACTACGCAGGGCACAGATAGCGGTGCACAAGCCCATCCGCAGTTTTCCATTCCGTTAGAATTGCAGACAACGGAACAGTGTTGCCAGGACACTACAGTTCGTAAACGGAGCTTAATGCTTGTGGCCGTTCGACACAATTCCGGCACAGATCAGGCCAGTTTCCAGACTGTCACTTTTGTAAGGAATGCAAGTGTCTGGCGCACCTTGACAAGGCCCGCCTGCTCACAGGCCTGCGCCATGTCCCATGACAGGTAGGAAGCGTAATAGGGCTCATGGAAGCCGTGCGGAAAATACTCAAGCAGGCCGTCAAGGCCTGGACAATCCCCGAACTGCACGCTATCCGCCAGCACAAGTTTTCCGTCCGATTTCAGTACACGAACGATTTCAGCAATCACCTTGCCGCGCACCTTCGGGGGCAATTCGTGGAACAGAAAGATCGAAACCACGATGTCCACCGACTTGTCCGGCACGGCCATCGTCTCGGCGGCATCATGGGTCACCTCTACCTGCGGCCAGGGCGCCAGGCGTTTGCGCGCCGCCTCGGTATAGTTCGGCGACAGATCCAGCCCGGCGGCATTCAGCCGCGGCCACACCTCCATCACGGTTTCGAGGAACCGGCCATTGCCGCAGGCCACATCCAGCAGCGAAACCTTGCGCTGGTCCCTGCCCTTGATCTCGCGCGCGATCTCGGCGAGCGCGGCGCGGCGCATCGCGGCAGCCGTCCCCGTGAACAGGGATTCGACCTGCGTGTCGTAAAGCTCGGCGCTGTCATCCGAGAACCAGCCGCCGGACTGGTAATGGAAATTCTGCAGATAATAGGCCGGATACCGGTTGGAGTCGCCCGGCAGGGTTTCGCGGATCTCCATGCCGTTGCGCGCCAGCCGCCGCCGGTCGACCGCCTCGACATCCGCCTGGAAGGCCTGCGCCGACTTCAGCGCCTCCGGAAGCCTGCGCAGCGACACATCCCTCGGCGTCGGATAGAGCCCGGCCTCGACATTCCGCCGGTCCTGGATGAACAGGTTGAGATACGCCTTGCGGAGCGCCGCCATGTCCGGCGTTCCGCGCGAGGGCCGGAAGGCCGGCTCGCCCGG
>JBGSKI010000191.1:0-10797 GCA_041741315.1 Hyphomonas sp.
TGCGCGTGATCGCCCCGGCCAAGGGCAAGGCGCAGGAAATCATCGGCGGCTGCGGGATCTGACCGGGGCTACTTGCCGCCGGGCGCTGGCCTGGCGGTGAGGCCGTCGGCCCCGAACACGATGGAATTGCCGCCTTCCGACACGGCCTGCAGCAGGCGGGCCTGAAGCAGGGACGGGTTGCCGTCATACATCTTTGCGGTATTGGCGAGGCTGCGCAGCACGGCGGCTTCGCCACGCGCTGTCTCGAGCGCCGCCTGCGCGGATTTCTGGGCCTCCACGACCGATTGCATGGCGCGCTTCAGCTGGGCCGGCAGCATGACGTCGCGAACGGCGAGGGTCAGCAGGGTGAGGCCGAGGCCGGTCGCGACCGGGGCAACCTGTTCCTTCAGCTGTGCGTCGAGTTCGGGCCGGCCGGCGAGCAGCTCTTCCAATGTCAGGCCAGCGATAAGTCCGCGCAGGGCCATCTGCCCCGCGGTGTGAAATTCGGTCCAGATGTCCTGCGAGGCGGCGACCATGGTCTTGGCGTCGGCGATGGCATAGGTGCCGAAGACGCTGATGCGGACGGCGACGGAGTCTTTCGTCAGGATTTCCTGCCCGGCCATGGTGATGGTCTGGCGGCGCAGGTCGTGGATGGTGACATGTTCCCGCTTGCGGCTGACGCGGTGGCGGCCGGGGCCGAGTTCGCCGACAAGGCGGCCATCCCGGTATTTCAGGGCGGACTGGTAGTCATAGATGACGATGTCCTGCCGGGACTGGATCCAGACATAGGAGCCGGCGGTTACGGCCGCGCCGGCGGCGGCGATGATCAGGTAGGGGTCCATGGGGTCCTGCTTATGAGAGGCGGCCAAAAGTCCCGCCCCATGCGCCACGATCGGCGAGGGGAGGTCTGAACCTGCAGGCCTGCGTCAGGTTTGCAGTGAAGCAGGCACATGGAACGGGACCCGTTTTATCCACAACTGGAGATGGCTCTAGGCCGCAAGGCTGGGGCCTCTATACCGGTTCCGCTCGCAGATGCTTGGCGTTCCGGCCTTGCCACAGCCGCCGCCACCCAACGCCAGAATCAGACGGCCCGCAAGGGGCTGTCGGTGTCACCGTCCGGTGGATGGCGTCCTGACGAAATAGGGACGGAAAAACATGTAGAGCCCGGTTAGCAGCAGGACGACGAGCGGCAGGAAGGCTGCGAGGCCGAGCAGGGCTGGCGGCTGGGTCATGCCGAGGCCGAAGATGGCGATCATGTTGGCGATGGCGCCGTGCGCGAAGGCGATCGAGGTCCAGCGGTGGATCTGGCGGAGACGTCCGGTTGGTTTCATGTGGGTTTCCTTGCGGCGGCGTAAGAGCCGCGTTCAGCCTAGTTTGGCGAGCACCTGATCGAGGTTTTCGAGGAAGGTTTTCCAGCCAGCATGTGCGCCGCCGAAGGCCTGTTTCTGGGTCGTCGCGAAGCCGGCCTGTTCCATGCGCAGGCGCGTGCCGTTTGCCGTCGGTGTGAGGGTGAAGGTGACGACGCTTTCGAGATTGTAGGCGGCGTCTTCATGCGCGAAGTTCCAGGTGTAGGAGAGCGTGCGTTCCGGCTCGACGACGAGCACCTCGCAGTCCAGCACGCCACCCCATTCGCCGCGCAGGTTGAAGCGGTGGCCGACCTGCGGCGCAAAATCGTTTTTCATCAGCCAGTCCTCGATCAGGTGCGGCTGGGTGAGGGCGCGCCAGAGGCGGTCCGGGGCGTAGGCGAATTCGCGTTCGATGATGACGGAGCGGGTTTCGGTCATTGGTCCATTCTCTTGAGCAGGTCGTCGAGGGCATCGAACCGGACTTCCCAGAAGCGGGCCATGTCGTGGGTCCAGTCGACAAGCGGAGTGAGCGCCTTCGGTTCGGCGCGGTAGTGTGTCTCGCGGCCCTCGCGGCGGGGCACGACGAGGCCAGCCTCTTTCAGGGCCTTCAGGTGCTTCGAGACGGCCGGCTGCGATACGCCGGCGGGGCCGGTGATCATCCACACGGTCAGTTCGCCTTCGCGGCACAATCGCTCGAAGATGGCCCGGCGGGTCGGGTCGCCGAGGGCGCTGAACAGGGTGTGGGCGGAGGCGGTCTGCATGATCAACCAATAACTTTTAAGTTATGAGTGGTCAAGCGGGTGACGGAAGGGGCGGCATTCGCGGCTTGACCCCGGCGTGGGCGGGCTTATGCCGTGACGTCTTCACTTTCCCCATTCTGTAGGGCGTCATGGCTGAGCTTCTGCTTGAACTCTTTTCCGAGGAAATTCCTGCGCGGATGCAGGCTAAGGCGGAGGCCGACCTTGGCGCTGCGCTGGAGAAGGCGCTGGGCGATGCGGGGCTCAGCTGGAACAGCCTGACGGCGGTGTCGGGTCCGCGTCGGCTGACCGTGTCGGTGCTTGGCCTGTCGGAGCGGTCGGCGGATGTGAAGGAAGAGAAGAAAGGCCCGAAGGTCGGTGCGCCCGAACAGGCGATTGCCGGCTTCCTGCGCGGGGCGGGCCTCACCGATATTTCGCAGGCGAAGATCGCGTCTGACCCCAAGAAAGGCGACTTCTATTATGCCGAGATCGAGACGCCGGGCCGCGACGCGAAAGACGTGATCGCGGAGGCCGTGCCGGCGATCGTCCGGGGATTCCACTGGCCGAAATCGATGCGTTGGGCGAGCGGCGACCTGCGCTGGGTGCGGCCGCTGCAGCGGATCACCTGCGTGCTGGACGGTGCGGTCGTGCCGTTCGATGTCGACGGCATCGTGAGCGGCAATGAGGTCGAGGGCCACCGTGTGCATGGCCGTGGGCCGTACAAGGTGAAGGGCTGGAAAGACTATTCCGAGCAGCTGGAAACCAAGGGCCATGTGATGCTGACGCGGGACACGCGCCGCGACGTGATCCGCAAGGGCATCGAAGACGTTTGCGCGAAGGCCGGGCTCGACTGGGTCGAAGACCTGGGCCTGCTGGAAGAGGTGACGGGGCTGGCGGAATGGCCGGTCGTGGTGCTGGGCGACATGGAGCCGGGCTTCCTGGACCTGCCGCCGGAAGTGATCACGCTGTCGATGCGGACGCACCAGAAGTATTTCGCGGTGAATGACAGGAAGACCGGCAAGCTCGCGCCGCACTTCATCGTGGTGGCGAACATCGACGCGGCAGATGGCGGCAAGAAGATCGCCGAGGGCAATGCGCGGGTCCTGTCGGCTCGCCTGTCGGATGCGCGGTTCTTCTGGGAGAAGGACAAGGCGACGCCGCTGGAAGAGATGGCGACGAAGCTGTCGACGATTGCGTTCAAGGCGGAGCTTGGCTCGCTGGGCGACAAGGTGGAGCGGGTGGCGGCACTGGCGCGGGAACTGGCGCCGAAGGTTGGGGCTGACCCTGATCTTGCCGAGCGCGCGGCGCGGCTGGCGAAGGCAGACCTCGTGTCAGAGATGGTCGGCGAGTTCCCGGAACTGCAGGGCGTGATGGGGCGTTATTATGCGCTGGCGGCGGGCGAAAAGCCTTCCGTCGCTGATGCGATCCGCGACCACTACAAGCCGCAAGGCCCGAGCGACTCCGTGCCGGCCGACCCGGTGGGCATCGCCGTGGCGCTGGCGGACAAGCTCGACACACTGGTCGGCTTCTGGGCGATTGACGAGAAACCGACGGGGAGCAAGGACCCGTTCGCGCTGCGGCGTGCGGCGCTGGGCGTGGTTCGGATCGTTTTGGAGAACGAAGTTCGAGTTGGGCTATCCGAACTGGTGATCGAGCATTTCAACGCCCACCTCTTCGATGCTCTTGATGCTACGTATTCTGCTAGGGATAGCGCGATCCCAGGTCAGTTCGGTCTAGACAACCACCTCCTCTCCTTCTTCGCTGATCGGCTCAAACAATACCTCCGCGATCAGGGCCAGCGGCATGACCTGATCGATGCCGTGTTTGCGCTCGGCGAGGACGATCTTGTGCTGATCACCAAGCGCGTCGAGGCGCTCGGCGCCTTCCTCGCCTCCGAAGACGGGGCGAACCTGCTGGCGGGCTACAAGCGGGCGGCGAACATCCTGAAGGCGGAAGAGAAGAAGGGCGCGCTGCCGGAGAATCTCGTCGTCGATGGCCAGCTGACCGATACGGGGCCGGCGCAGGAACGCAACCTGCACACGACGCTCGGCCAGGTGCGCCATGACATCATCGCGCCGCTGGAGGCCGAGGATTTCGCCGCCGTGATGACCTATCTCGCCAAGCTGCGCGGGCCGGTCGATGCGTTTTTCGAGCATGTCATGGTGAACGACCAGGACGCGGCGATCCGGGCGAATCGCCTGGCGCTGCTGGCCGATATCCGGCACACGCTGCACCGGGTGGCGGATTTCAGCCTGATCGAGGGCTGAACCGGGCCTTGCTGTCTCGCATCGGAACAGGATCGGGGCCCTCCGGGCCCCGGTTTCCGGCCTGTGGCAGCGCTCCGGTGACTTAACAACGTTGTCACAGGCCCGGCACCGCGTCGCTGGCTGGCATTTGACGCTGCGATGCAGCATACGAATTGCATTCGCCGATCAGGCGCGGCCCGGGGATGGCCGCCGCCGCAGACACGCATGAGGAAGTCCATGGCAGAGGCAGCATTGAAGCAAGCGGAACAGAACTGGGTCTACGCGTTCGGGGGCGGAACCGCCGATGGCGACGCCACGATGAAGAACCTGCTGGGCGGCAAGGGCGCAAACCTTGCCGAGATGGCCAAGCTGGGCCTGCCGGTGCCGCCGGGCTTCACGATCTCGACCGCTGTCTGCACCGCCTATTACGAACTCGGACGGGATTACCCGGCCACGCTGGCGGCGCAGGTCGATGCCGCGCTCGAGCAGCTCGAGAAGGAATCCGGCAAGGGCTTCGGCGACCCGGAGAACCCGCTCCTGGTGTCGGTGCGCTCCGGCGCGCGCGCCTCGATGCCGGGCATGATGGACACGGTGCTGAATCTCGGCCTGAACGAGGCCGCCGCGGCGGGCCTGGCGGCCAGGGCCGGCGAGCGCTTTGCCTATGACAGCTATCGCCGCTTCATCCAGATGTATTCCAATGTCGTGCTGGGCATGGGCCATGACGAGTTCGAGCACATTCTCGACGATTACAAGGACCGCAAGGGCCTCGACCTCGACACCGACCTGTCGGCGGATGACTGGAAGGCCGTCATCGTTCTCTACAAGGAAGCGGTGGAGAAGATTCTCGGCCGTCCGTTCCCGGACGATCCGCGCGAACAGCTGTGGGGTGCAATTTCGGCCGTGTTCGGATCGTGGATGAATGACCGGGCGATCACCTATCGCAAGCTGAACGACATTCCGGCCGAATGGGGCACAGCGGTCAACGTGCAGGCCATGGTGTTCGGCAATCTCGGGGAAACCTCCGCCACCGGCGTCGCCTTTACGCGCGACCCGTCGAATGGCGAGGCGATCTTCTATGGCGAATACCTGATCAATGCGCAGGGCGAGGACGTGGTGGCGGGCATCCGCACGCCGGCGCCGATCTCGCGCGAGCGCGCCGATACGCTGGGCTCGGACGATGCGCCGCTCGAAGAGGCGATGCCGGAAGTGTACCGCC
The DNA here is from genome assembly GCA_041741315.1 of Hyphomonas sp. GTDB lineage: Bacteria > Pseudomonadota > Alphaproteobacteria > Caulobacterales > Hyphomonadaceae > Hyphomonas. Next base: position 5,525 of record JBGSKI010000191.1, read on the forward strand.
AGCTGAAAGGCGTCGCGGACACGCTGGAGCGCCATTACAAGGACATGCAGGACCTTGAGTTCACCGTAGAGGACGGCAAGCTCTATATGCTGCAGACCCGCAGCGGCAAGCGCACGGCGGGCGCGGCGCTGAAGATTGCCGTCGACATGGCGCGTGAGGGCCTGATCACCGAGAACGAGGCCGTGTTGCGGCTCGATCCGTCGCAGCTCGACCAGTTGCTGCACCCGACAATCGCCGAAGATGCCAGGCGCGACGTGCTGGTCACCGGCCTGCCGGCAAGCCCTGGCGCGGCGGTTGGCAAGGTCGTGTTCGACAGCGAGGAAGCCTTCGCGATGGCCGAGAAGGGCGAGGATGTGATCCTTGTGCGGATCGAAACCAGCCCGGAAGACATCAAGGGCATGCACGCGGCCCGCGCCATCGTGACGGCACGCGGCGGCATGACCAGCCACGCAGCTGTTGTGGCGCGCGGCATGGGACGGCCCTGCGTCTGCGGTGCCGGCGGCCTGCAGATCGATACCAGGAATGGCGTGTTCCGGGTGCTGGGACGCGAAGTCAAGAAAGGCGACGTGATCACGGTCGATGGCGCAGCGGGGCAGGTCCTGCTCGGCGCGGTGGAGATGGTGAAGCCCGACCTGTCCGGCGATTTCGGCCTGCTGATGGCCTGGGCCGACAAGGCGCGGCGCCTGAAAGTGCGCGCCAATGCCGAAACGCCGCTCGACGCCCGTACGGCAGTCGAGTTCGGCGCCGAAGGCATCGGCCTCTGCCGGACCGAGCACATGTTCTTCGATGCCGAACGCATCCCGGAAGTGCGCGCGATGATCCTGGCCAATTCCGAAGCCGGCCGACGCGAGGCGCTGGCCAAGCTGCTGCCGATGCAGCGCAGCGACTTCGAGGAAATCTTCCGCATCCTCGGCGACCGGCCGGCGACGATCCGCCTGCTCGACCCACCGCTGCACGAATTCCTTCCGCATACGGATGCGGACATGGACGAGGTGGCGAAGGCATCCGGCGTGAAGCCGGAAGAACTGCGCCGCCGGGCCGCCGAACTGCACGAAAGCAATCCGATGCTGGGCCATCGCGGCTGCCGCCTCGGCATCACCTATCCGGAAATCTACGAGATGCAGGCCCGCGCAATATTCGAGGCGGCGGTGAACGTGTCAAAGGAAACCGGACGCAAGCCGGTTCCGGAAGTGATGATCCCGCTGGTCGCCACGCAGAAGGAACTTGCGATCCTGAAGGCCGTCGTCGATGCGCAGGCCAAGGCCGTGTTCGAAGAGATGGGTGTGACGCTGGACTATACGGTCGGTACAATGATCGAATTGCCGCGCGCCGCATTGCAGGCCGGAGAAATCGCTCAGTGTGCGGCCTTCTTCTCGTTCGGGACCAATGACCTGACGCAGACCACGCTCGGCATTTCGCGCGACGACGCCGGACGGTTCCTGAAGGTCTACGAAGAGAAGGGCATCTATGAAAAGGATCCGTTCGTCACGCTGGACCAGGAAGGCGTCGGTGAATTGATCCGTATCGCTGCAGAGCGCGGACGCAAGAGCCGGCCCGGAATCAAGCTCGGCATCTGCGGGGAACATGGCGGCGACCCGGCATCGGTTGCGTTCTGCCACCGCGCCGGGCTCGATTATGTGTCCTGCTCGCCCTACCGGGTGCCGATTGCCCGTCTCGCAGCAGCACACGCGGCCCTCAAAGATTCGTCCAAATAGGCGGCAAGGTGCCTGAATCGAAAGCAAACGGGTGTGGCATGATTGCCACATCCGTTTTTTTGCAGTGCACCATAAGTCTTAATCGGTACGTATAAAATTTTAACGAAATCAAATCCGTGCCTCCGTGGGCGGCCCTGATGGCCCATTCGGTCGCTTCCAGCGCGAGTGCTACATGTCAGAAATGTCACTCCCAACTTTGGCTGACTTCTTGCAACTAGGCTGCTTGTACGCCTAAGCGCGGGTTCGAAGCGGCGTATCGTAGGGTAACTAGTCAGTCCAAGAAGTCCCGGAAATTTGTAGGGCAAAGTCATATTGCCTGCCGGGAATTGGGAGCGGTGATGTTAATGATTTCGAAACCACGACAGGCCACCCTGTCCCCATTGCGTGAGCTCCAAGTGAAGCTCAAGCGTTGGTGGATGGCGATGACAAACGACGAACAGCGCGATGTCCTCATTCGCGGTGCGACCATCGCGGTCTGCGCGGTCGCGGCGACGGTGACGCTTCCGGCGATCGGCGCGGTCCAGTCAGGCATCCGCGAACAGGCCGAATTCCAACAGCAGGCCCAGACGCTCGCCTCCATGCAGGATGCCGGTGCCAGCGTGCGCGCTTCCGCTGCGGCTCCCTCGGTGCTCGATACGCCGTGGCTGCGCACCGTGGAATACACGATCGAGCGCGACACGGATTCTTCCATGAGCCGCTATGCCATGCGCGACCGCGACGGTGCGGCGCTGGCTTCGCTCATGTCCTTCCGGCCGGAGCATATCAAGCGCGCCGAGGCGATTGACGCGGAAACGCGCTGTCTGGCGCAGGCGGTCTATTATGAATCCGGCAACGAACCGCTGGCTGGCCAGCTGGCGGTGGCGGAAGTCGTGGCCAACCGGGTGCGCGACCATCGCTATCCGGACTCGGCCTGCGGGGTCGTGTTCCAGGGCTCGACGCGGACCACGGGTTGCCAGTTCACCTTTACCTGCGACGGCGCGACCAAGACGCCGCCGATGGGCCGCAACTGGGAACGCGCCAAGCGGATCGCCGCGCATGTCCTGATGGACCTGGCGGAAGACCACACGGGTGGCGCCACCCATTATCACGCGACCTATGTCGATCCGATCTGGAGCGCGGGCCTGATCAAGACCGACAAGATCGGCCTGCACGTGTTCTACCGGTTCCCGCGCGGGGCCGAATGGGCGACCGTGCGCCAGGACTTCAAGACCCGCGCCGATGCGCCGGTGATCATGGCAGACGTTAACGCCGAAGACCTCGACGCCGCCGCAACCTCGATCCTGCGGTCGGTGGAAGCCGAGGCTCCGGGTACAGGCGAGACCGTCTCGTCGGGCGTCGCGCTGTCGATGGCCCCGTCAGGCGTCACCACCTCGACCCGCACGATCAGCGTCGGCGCGCCGCGCCTGACCACGATCCGTGAAGTGTCGTACTCGCCAAAGGCCGAACAGGCGGCGGTCGATCCGGTTGCCGCCTACACGGCGGCCCAGGCGGCCAAGGCACTTGCTGCAACGACTGGCGCCGGCGCCCTGCGCTAATCTTTCGGTTTGCCGACCGAGGGGCCTGAGGATCAGGTTCTCGGCGGCACCGATTTCTTCACCTGCTTCATCAGGAAGCCCGGCAACCAGCGGGTCATCAACCGTGCGCGCTCGGCATCCTTGCCGGCCATGTAGTGGATCGCGGTGCCATGCGCCGCATCCCAGGCGCGCTCTGCCGCCAGGGACACCGGGTAGACCGTCTGGCCGGCTTCGCGGAGTTCGTCCGCCATCTTTGCATTGGCCCCGTCCTTGACGCCCATGTCGAGAATGGGCGTGTCGATGAACCAGGGCATCAGGCTGGTCACGCGGATGCCGAGATCGCGGAATTCCGCATCGAGCGCTTCCGTCAGTCCACGGACGGCAAACTTGGTGGCGGAATAGACGGCAAGGCGCGGCGATCCGACGATTCCGGCGGTCGATGCGGTGTTGACGATGCGGGCGCCGGGCGTGGCCTTCAAAAGGGGCAGGCAAGCCTGCACGCCATTGACGACGCCCTTCACATTCACGTCGAGGACAAGATCATTGTCTTCGCCGGACACGTCCTCGAACCAGCCATGGCGGCCGATGCCGGCATTGTTGAACAGGACGTCCATCTTCCCGCCGGTGGCTTCGCCGAAGTCCTTGACGGCGGCGGCCCAGTCGGCGCGGTCCCGCACGTCGAGCTTGGCGGAAATGGAATTGCCTTCGCCAAGTTCCCGGGAAACGCCGACGAGGCCGGCGGTGTTCACGTCATAGAGGCCGCAGAAGAATCCGCGCTTGGCGAACAGGCGCGCAGTTTCCGCGCCGATGCCGGAGGCTGCGCCGGTGATGAAAATGCTCTTGCGCCCGTTTGCGGTGGCCATCTGTCTTTCCTCGCTGCGGGGCCTGATGCCCCTTTGCAGCCAGTGTCAGACGACATCCATTCCGACGTCAAGGTTCGGGGCCGAATGGGTCAATGCGCCGGCCGAGATGAAGTCGACGCCGGTCTCGGCGATTGACGCTACGGTATCCAGCGTTACGCCGCCGGACGCTTCGAGCACCGTCTTGCCGCCGGCGATCTTCACGGCTTCGCGCAAGGTGTCCGGGCTCATATTGTCGAGCAGCACGGCGTGGGGCGCATGCAGCAGGGCTTCGCGCAGCTGGTCGAGCGAGTCGACCTCGACTTCGATCATGCGCAGGTGGCCGGCATAGGCCTTGGCGCGGATCAGGGCTTGGGACACCGACCCGCAGGCGGCGATATGGTTGTCCTTGATCAGGATGGCATCGTCGAGGCCGTAGCGGTGGGACGTTCCGCCGCCGCAGCGGACGGCGCGCTTTTCGAGGGCGCGGTGGCCGGGCGTGGTTTTCCGGGTGCAGACGATGCGGGCCTTGGTGTGTTCAATGCGGCTGGCAAAAGCGTGGGTCAGGGTCGCGACGGCGGACAGGCGGCCGAGGAAATTCAGCATGGTGCGCTCGGCAATCAGGATCGAGCGGGCCGAGCCTTCGAGGCGGGCGATCACGTCGCCGGGTTGCAGCAGGGAGCCGTCAGGCTTCTCCACTTGCATCCGGATGCCGGCATCGACGAGTTTCAGCGCGTAGGCGGCGGCGTCGAGTCCGGCAATGACGCCCGGCTTGCGCGTGGCAATGACAACCTTCAGCTGCGTGCCCGGTGCGATGGTTGCGTCAGTGGTCAGGTCGCCGGCGCGGCCGAGATCCTCGGCGAGCGCCAGCCGGACGATCGGGTCGAGGATGATGTCTGGCAGGGGCGGTGGGATGATCTTCATGCGGGAACGGTCTCCTCGAAGGGGCGCTGGAGGAATTGCCGGTGCGGCTCATCCGTTTGCGGATAATCGGAGCGGAAATGCCCGCCCCGGCTTTCCTTGCGGGCCTGCGCGCTGCTGACGATCAATCCTGCTGTGGTCAGCGCGCGCGAGGGGCCATTCTGGTCGCGCAGGCGGTCGATGGTCGCGGCGACTTCGGCGAGGCCTTTCGCGTCGCGGACCACGCCGCATCTGGACGACATGCCGCCACGCAGCACCTGCAGCGCGTCGAAGGGCAGGGAATC
>JBGSKI010000192.1:0-12427 GCA_041741315.1 Hyphomonas sp.
TGTCTGCCGGCTGCGCACCGAATGCCTTGGCGACGCTTTCCTGCAGGGCCCGTGCAGGGCTCGGCGCACTGGCTTCGGATGCCGGCACGCCCAGCGTCGCCTCGCCGGACAGGACCGCTTCCAGCCCCTGCTCTTCCAGCAGCGCCTTGGCCCCTTTCAGGGTCAGGCCGTGTTCATGGACCAGTATCCGGATCGCGCGCAACGCTTCGACATCTTCCGGGCGGAACAGGCGCCGTCCGTCGGAGCGTTTGACCGGGCGCACCTCGCGCGGGAATTTCGATTCCCAGTACCGGATGACATGCGTCTCAAGCCCCAGCTCGGTTGCCGCTTCACCAATCGACCGGAAGGCGGTCGCGGATTTCTCGATTCGGGCCCGGCTGGCGCTCATGACGTGTCCTTGTGGGGTATCAGCTCTTGTCGACCACCGACTTGAGCATGGGGGATGGACGGAAGGTGACGACACGCCGTGCGGCGATGGTCGCTTCTTCGCCCGTCTTGGGATTGCGGCCTTCGCGGGCCGCCTTGGAACGGACGACAAAATTGCCGAACCGCGAAAGCTTCACTTCGTCTTCCCGCTCGAGTGCGCTGCCGATCAGGTCAAGCGTCCGGTCGAGAAGGTCGGAGGATTCCTGCCGCGTCACACCGACTTCGCGAACGATCGCGTCGGTGACTTCTGCACGGGTGATGGTCTTCGTTTCCATGGATTCTCCAATTGTGGTTAATGGGTAACCGCTGAATCTTAACGCATTCCTAGCGCTGAACCCACGTTAGCGCACGGGAACAAATTGTTTCAACGGTCTTGTGAGGCGGGCGGCTACAGCCGGAACAGGCTGGCACCCCAGGAAAAGCCCCCGCCCATGGCTTCGGACAGGATCAGGTCGCCGGGTTTTGCCCGCCCGGTCCGCACGGCATGGTTGAGCGCCAGCGGGATCGAGGCCGCCGACGTGTTGGCGTGCCGGTCGACCGTGACGATCACCTTCTCTTCGGCAATGTTCATCCGCTTGGCGACGCCGTCGAGAATGCGCTTGTTGGCCTGGTGCGGCACGAACCAGTCGATGTCGTCCGTGGTCAGGCTGGCTTCGTCGAGCACTGCCTGGATCGCCGAGGAGATGTTGGTAACGGCGTGCTTGAAGACGCGGTTGCCTTCCATCCGGACATGACCGACCGTGCCCGTCGAGCTGACACCGCCATCGACATACAGCAGGTCGGATTTTGTGCCGTCCGTCCGGATATGGTGGGTGATGACGCCCTGGTCCGCCGCTCCGGTCCACTCTTCCGCCTGCAGCACGGCCGCGCCGCCGCCATCGCCGAACAGGACGCAGGTGCCCCGGTCGGACCAGTCGAGAATGCGGGTGAAAGTCTCAGCGCCGATCACAAGGGCTGTGTTGAACAGGCCCTGCTTCAGCATCGAGTCCGCCGTTGCCAGCGCAAACAGGAAGCCGGAGCAGACGGCCTGCACGTCAAACGCAGCCCCCCACGTCATGCCGAGCTTGGCCTGCACCGCTGTCGCCGTCGCGGGGAAGGTCTGGTCCGGCGTTGTCGTTGCCAGCACGATCAGGTCGACTGCGGAGACGGGAATTCCGGCCGCTTCAAGCGCATCGCGGGCCGCGGCCGTGGCAATGTCGGATGTCAGCTCGCCATCTGCCGCTATGTGCCGCTGGCGGATGCCGGTACGCTCTTGGATCCATTCATCGGTCGTATCGACCATGGTCGACAGTTCCGCATTGGTGAGGATTCTCTCCGGAAGATAGCCTCCCGTCCCGCGGATGAAGCTTCGCCTTGCCATTCTGGTTCCTTCGGCGCGCACCGGACTAGCCGGTGGCAGCGCCCTTGTGCTGGATTCGTTCAAGTTTGGAGGCAACTTCCCGTGGATAGTCGCTGGATGCAAGGCTGGCTGCCAGCGCGCAGGCCGTCGCGAAGCCCTTCGCGTCGGTTCCGCCATGGCTCTTGACCGATACGCCGCCCAGCCCGAGCAGGACCCCGCCATTCACATTGCTGGGGTTCATCTGTTCCTTCAGCTGCTTCAGGCCTGACGAAGCCAGCACAGCGCCCGCCTTGGTCACGAGGCTCAGCGTCAGCGCCTCGCGCACCCGGCTCGCCAGCATCCGGGCCACGCCCTCGGCTGTCTTCAGGGCAACGTTGCCGGTGAACCCGTCGGTCACGACAACATCCACGGCACCTGCGGAAATGTCGTCGCCTTCGACAAAGCCGCGATAATCGATGTCGAGTCCCGAGGTCCGCAGCAATTCATGCGCCTCCCGCACCTCCTCATGGCCCTTCATCTCTTCGGAACCGATGTTCAGCAGTCCGACCGTCGGACGCTCCTTGCCGAGGATCGCCCGCGCATAGGCCTCGCCCATGATCGCAAACGACACCAGCTGCGCCGCATCGGCATCGACATTCGCCCCGACGTCCAGCACCACGGTCCGGTCCTTCAGGGTCGGCCACATCGCCGTCATGGCTGGCCGGTGGACACCCTCCATCTTGCGCAGCACGAGCATCGAGATCGCCATCAGCGCCCCCGTGTTGCCCGCCGACACCGCCGCCGCCGCCCGCCCGTCCTTGACGGCCTCCAGCGCATTCCACATCGACGAACCCTTGCCCCGGCGCAGCGCCTGGCTCGGCTTCATGTCGCTGGTGATCTTGTGCTCGCAATGCTCGATCGTGCACCGGCCCGACAGGACGCTGTGCGCGCGCACCAGCGGTTCCAGCGCGGAGCGGTCCCCGAACAGCAGGACGGACACATCCGGATGCGAAGCGACGAACATGGCTGTGCCGTCGACGATCGCTCCAGGAGCATCGTCACCGCCCATGGCGTCGATGGAAAGGATGGTGCCAGAAGCCATTCGCGCCTTCCTGCGGGTGGCGCGACTCTGCGCCCCCGGACCCGCGCTGTTTAAGGTGCGCCTGTAGGGTTGGCAACGGCAGGCCTGTTGTCCGGCCGCTACTGTGCCGGGACCAGACCAAGATCCAGCACGGACCCGTCCGCCATGTCACGCAATCCGGCCGCCAGCCGGCCAATACGGGCCGCTGCCGGCGCTGCGTGTGACGGAAGTGTAATGCCGTTGCGGACCAGGATCGGGGCAAGGCCCTCGACCCAATCCGCCTCGGGCCCCTGAAGGACCGCAACCACTGCAGTTCCGAGGCCGTAATAGGCCTCTCCGAGCGCCCGGACCTTCCGGGCAATCGAGGAGTCGCCGACGCCGGTCTCGCGGAAACTCGCGTCGAACCCGCTCATCACCCGCTCGTGCAGCAATGACTGCAGTTTCCGGCTCTCAGGCGTATCCGCCAGACCGAGCCGCCACACCACCAGAGTGGCATGCAACCCAACCATCCCGGACCGTCCGTCGAACGAGTCCTCGGCCAGTCCCTCCGCGTACGCTGCGGGGTCCAGCGCCTGTCGGATGATCCCCGCATACAGACGCTCGACAGCCGCCTTTCGCGCCGCCGCCTGCCTGCCCCAGGGCATCGAAAATCCAGTCATCCCTGCACGCCCGTGCTTGCCAAAGAGGTCGGGCTCCCATTAGGTCTGGAGCCTCAAGATCAGGAGTACCCCAATGGCGCGACGTGCGATACTGGCAGCAGGCCTCGTGGCCCTCCTTCCCCTCGCCGGTTGCCTGACGCCCAGCAAGGATTACCACGGCTACGTCGCCGACGACGCCCAGCCCCGCGACATCAAACCGGGCGAAGACACCCGCTCGACTGTCCTTGCGCAACTCGGCAGCCCGTCGACCAAAAGCCTGTTCGATGACAATACCTGGATCTACATGTCGGAAGTGCAGCAGCGCATTGCCTACCTGAAGCCGAAAGTGACCTATCGCAGCGTGACGGCCATCAGCTTCGGCGAAGACGACAAGGTCGACGAAGTGCTGCAGTACAACGCGAATGACGGTCAGATCGTGAACTACGCCGCGCGCGAAACACCGACCCGTGGCCGGGAACTCGGCCTCTGGGAACAGATCTTCGGTACCATTGGCAACGTCAAGCTGCCGGAAGATGCTGCGACCCCGGACAACCCGACAGGCCGCCGCAACTAGCTTAAATCATTGGATTATTTACGGGGCGGTCCGGATGGGGCCTGTCTTTGGCACGCCTACTCGGCAGCCGCCGGAACGATGGTCACGCTCTCGCCGCAGCCGCAGGCATCGGTCTGGTTGGGGTTCCGGAACACGAATTTCTCGTGCAGCAGCGTCGTCTCGTAATCGACCTCACTGCCCAGCAGGAACAGCACGGCCCTGGCATCGATCAGGATGGTCACGCCGCTGTCCTCGACCACCTCGTCCAGCGGTTCGGGTGCCTTGGCATAGTCCATGACGTATTCCATGCCGGCACAGCCGCCATTCTTCACGCCGACGCGCAGAAAGCCGGCGCCGCGTTCTTCCATGATCTCCTTGACGCGCGCGGCAGCGGCGTCAGTCAGCTTCACGGGCTTGGGGCGGGGTCGTCTGGCCATGGTATAGAGATAGGGGCGTACCCCCTTCCATTCAATTACAGCATGTTCAGCGCAAGGCGCGCTTCGTCGGACATCCGGGACGGGTCCCAGGGCGGGTCGAAGGTCAAGCGGACTTCGACGTCCTCGACGCCCTCGACCGTCCGGGCGGCCGATTCGACCCATCCGGGCATGTCACCTGCGACCGGGCAACCGGGGGCGGTCAGGGTCATTTCGACGTCCACCTTACGGTCGTCGTCGATATCGACCTTGTAGATCAGGCCGAGTTCATAAATATCGACCGGGATTTCAGGATCGAACACGGTCTTGAAGGCCGTGATCAGCGCGTCTGTGATGCGATTGAGCTCTTCCTGCGGGAGCGCTGAGCCAACGCTTCCCGGAGCAGCGGCGTCTACATCGCGGGAGGTCATGTCATCGGCCATCCGGGGCACCTATACCAGCATTTTCCGGGCCTTGGCGAGCGCATCGATGAATGCGTCCACTTCGGCCAGCGTATTGTAGATGGCGAAGCTTGCCCGCGCTGTCGAGGGCACACCCAGATGTTCCATCAGTGGCTGGGCACAATGGTGGCCCGCGCGGATAGCAACGCCGTACCGGTCGAGCAGCTGCGCGATGTCGTGCGGGTGGGCCCCTTGCAGGCTGAACGCCAGCACGGCACCCTTGCCCGGCGCCTCGCCATGTATCGTCAAACCGTTGATGCCCCGCAGGCCATCGACCGCACGCTGGTAGAGCCCCGCCTCATGCGCGTGCACCTCCGCCGGGTCGAACGCGGTCATCCAGTCGAGCGCCGCGCCGAGGCCGATCGCTTCGAGGATCGGCGGCGTGCCGGCCTCGAACTTGTGCGGGGCGGTGTTGTAGGTCACCCGGTCCCGGGTGACGATCTCGATCATTTCACCGCCGCCCTGATAGGGCCGCGCGCGGTCGAGCGATTCTGACGTGCCATAGAGCACGCCAATGCCGGACGGGCCGTAGAGCTTGTGCCCGGTCATGACGTACCAGTCGACGCCAAGCGCCTGCACATCGACGGGCAAGTGAACCGCAGCCTGGCTGCCATCGGCCAGAACCTGCGCGCCAGCAGCATGGGCGAGACGGACAACCCCCGCCATGTCCGTCACCGTTCCCAGCACGTTGCTCATGTGCGTCAACGCAACCAGTTTCGTCTTCGGACCGATCGCAGATTCGAGGTCCGCCATGTCGAGCGAGCCATCGTCATTGAGGCCAACCCAGCGCAATACTGCGCCATGGCGTTCCCGCAGGAAATGCCATGGCACAATGTTGGAATGGTGCTCCATGACAGACAGCACGATCTCGTCACCGGGCCGGATCTCACCCGCCAGCGCCGAGGCGACAAGGTTGATCCCCTCCGTCGAACCCTTGGTGAAGATCACGTTGTCCGCTGACGGAGCGTTCAGGAAGGCCCGGGCCTTGCCCCGCGCCGCCTCATAGGCCTGCGTCGCTTCATTCGACAGCGTGTGGATGCCGCGATGCACGTTGGCATAGGCCGTGTGGGCCTGATGCACCATGGCGTTGAGAACCGCGTCAGGCTTCTGCGCACTGGCGGCGTTGTCAAAATAGACCAGCGGATGGCCATTCACCTCACGCGAGAGGATTGGAAATTCCGACCGGATGGCACCAAGATCAAACGGCCGGCTCATAGCGCAAGCCAAGCACGCGCCTGCTCCCGCAGGACGTCTTCCAGATCGCCGGCATATTCGAGCGCTTCGGCAATGAAGGCTTCGGTCAGCAAGGCGCGCGCCTCGGCTTCACCGATGCCGCGCTGGCGCATGTAGAACAGTTGGTTCGCATCCAGCGCGCCGGACGTGTTGCCGTGCGCGCATTCAACATCGTCGGCATAGATTTCAAGTTCGGGTTTGGCGAAGACCTCTGCGCCTTCTTCCAGCAGCAGGGCCTGGTGCTGCATGTCGGCATCGGTCTTCTGGCCGGCATTGCGCGGCACTAGGAACTTGCCCTGGAACACGCCGCGGCCACCGTCGAGCACGGCGCCCTTGGTCAGCTGGCGCGTGTTGCAGGCTTTCGCCCCATGACGGACATGCGTGGTGATGTCGGCTTGATGGCCCCGCGAGCACAGGTACGCCGCGTTGAGCCTAGCCATGGCCCCGATTTCCTGATGGGTCACGCGCGTTTCGAGCCGGGCAAGGCGTGCGCCGAAGGCGAGGCTGGTCTGGGTCAGGGCCGCACCGGCATCGAGTTGGACGGTTGCAGTGGTTGCGAGCACTTCGTCCGTTCCACCCCGCTGGTACACCGTGCGCCGGAGGCTCGCGCCCGACTGGACGGAATAGTCGAGCGACGCGCAGGTCAGCCCGGCGCCTCCAAGATAGGATTCGCTGACCTCCAGAGACGTGCCGGGGCGCAACACGAACACGATGCGCGCGAAATTCGCCTCGCCCTTGCCGGCGAAGCGGAAGTGCAATCGCGGCAGATCGCTGCCGGTGATCTCGAACAACAGGGTACCGGGTTTCGATTTGCCACCGGACAGCGCCGCCGCGAGGGCACCAAGCGGCATGTCTTCGGAACCGCCGAACGCCTGCACGTCCGGCTTGGCCAGCATCCGCAAGCCTTCGGGCAGCGTGTCCGGCCAGGTGAAGCCCGACGGTGAAAAACTGAAGACGAGCGCACCGTCCGCCGGCAACGGTTCATCCGCCGGCGGATATTGCGGCGTGTCGATGCTGCCGAGCGCGGCCTTCACATCGGTCCAGCGCCACTCCTCCATCCGCCGGTGCGGCAGGCCCGTCGCGGCAAACGCCTCGAACGCCCGTTCCCGCCGCGCATCCGCCGGCAGCATGCCATAACGCGCGATGAGTTCGAGCTCCGCCGAGTTGGGGTTGCGGATCAGGTCGCGCAGGGCGGTAGTCACACCGCTTCTCCCAGCACGCCATCGTAACCTTCCGCCTCAAGGCGGTGGGCGAGGTCCGGTCCACCGGTCTTGATGATGCGGCCGGCGGCCAACACGTGCACCTTGTCCGGTTTGATATGGTCGAGCAGGCGCTGGTAGTGCGTGATCACCAGCATCCCGCGATCCGGGCTGCGCATCGCATTGACGCCATCGGCCACGGTCTTCAGCGCATCGATATCGAGCCCGGAATCGGTCTCGTCGAGAATGAGAAATTTTGGCTCCAGCATCATCATCTGGTAGATTTCGAGCCGCTTCTTCTCGCCACCGGAGAAGCCCACATTTACCGGTCGCTTGAGCATCTCGGCATCGAGTTTCAGCTGCTTGGCGACATCGCGGGACATCTTGATGAAATCCGGCGCGGAAATCTCCGCTTCGCCGCGCATCTTGCGCTGGGAATTCATCGCCGTGCGCACGAAGGTCATCACAGGCACGCCGGGAATCTCGACCGGATACTGGAACGACAGGAACAGGCCCTTGGCGGCGCGCACCTCGGGATCCATGGACAGAATGTCCTCGCCGTTCAGCGTGGCCGTGCCGCTGGTTACATCATAGCCGTCCCGCCCGGTCAGGACGTAAGACAGGGTCGATTTGCCCGCCCCGTTCGGGCCCATGATGGCGTGCACTTCACCGGCGGGCACCTCAAGGGTCAGCCCGTTGATGATCTGCTTGGCGTCGCCGCCGACAGTGGCGGTCAGGTTCTCAATCTTCAACATGTGGCGGATGTAGGGCCGACCGGGCCTCAGGGAAAGCCCTTAGGTCAGGAATGGGGGCTATTCCGAAGCATCAGAAATGCTGGAACTTGTGGACCTGACCCTATTCATCCTTCGACTTTGCTCAGGATGAGCCGTGTTTCGTGTCGCCGGTGCGTAGCGCTCATGCTGAGCGAAGTCGAAGCACGAGCGCAGCCTCACCCAACACTGCCCTCCAGGCTCACCTCGAGCAGCTTCTGCGCTTCCACAGCGAACTCCATCGGGAGTTCCTGCAGCACTTCGCGGACGAATCCGTTGACCAGGAGAGCGACGGCCTGTTCCTCGCCGATGCCGCGCTGGCGGACGTAGAACAGCTGGTCATCGGACAGCTTGGTGGTCGTTGCCTCATGCTCCAGCTGCGCGTCGGCGCGGCGGCTCTCGACATAAGGCACCGTATGCGCGCCACAGCGGTCGCCGATCAACAGGCTGTCGCACTGGGTGAAGTTGCGGGCCTGTTCGGCGCGCTTGTTGATCGAGACGAGGCCGCGATACGTGTTGTCTGACTTGCCCGCCGAAATGCCCTTGGAGATGATGCGGCTGCGCGTGCGCTTGCCGAGGTGGATCATCTTGGTGCCGGTGTCGGCCTGCTGGCGCCCATTGGTGACGGCGATGGAGTAGAATTCGCCGACGCTGTCGTCGCCGCGCAGGATGCAGGACGGGTATTTCCACGTCACGGCGGAGCCGGTCTCGACCTGCGTCCAAGAGATTTTCGAGCGCGCACCGCGGCAGTCGCCACGCTTGGTCACGAAATTGTAGATGCCGCCCTTGCCGTCCTCGTCGCCCGGCCACCAGTTCTGGACGGTCGAATACTTGATCTCGCCATCGTCGAGCGCGACCAGTTCTACCACGGCCGCGTGCAGCTGGTTTTCGTCGCGCATCGGCGCGGTGCAGCCTTCGAGATAGGACACGTAGGCGCCCTCGTCGACAATGATCAGCGTCCGCTCGAACTGGCCGGTATTCTCGGCATTCATGCGGAAATAGGTCGACAGTTCCATCGGGCAGCGCACGCCCTTGGGCACATAGACGAATGTTCCGTCCGAGAAGACGGCGCAGTTCAGCGTCGCAAAGAAATTGTCCGATGGCGGAACTACGGTGCCGAGATACTTCTTCACAAGGTCCGGATACTGATGGACGGCCTCCGAAATCGACATGAAGATCACGCCGGCCTTTTCCAGTTCCTTGCGGAACGTGGTCGCCACCGACACAGAGTCGAACACGGCGTCGACGGCGACGCGCGGCTTCTCGCGTGCGGCAGCGGCCGTCTCGGCAGCCCCTTCGACGCCCAGCAACACTTCAGCCTCGCGCAAAGGGATTCCGAGCTTCGCGTAGGTGTCGAGAATTTCCTGCGGCACATCGTCGATGGATTCGTATTTCGCCCCGGCCTTCGGCGCGGCGTAATAAAAATAGTCCTGGTAGTTGATCTTCAAATACCGGACCTTTGCCCAGGTCGGCTCTTCCATGGTCAGCCAGCGCTTGTAGGCGGCAAGGCGCCAGTCGAGCAACCATTCAGGCTCTTCCTTCTTGGCCGAAATGAAGCGGATCGTGTCCTCAGACAGGCCCTTGGGCGCAAACTCGGTGTCGATCGTGGTCGAAAAGCCTGCCGAGTAATTTTCGGACTCAAGCGCCTTCGCCGCCGCGACGGTTTTCGCGTCGATGTTGTCCTTGACCTTCACGTCGCAATCATCGTCGTGGTCTTCCATTCCGCCGCAGCAGTCCATCAGGCCTGTTCCTTCTTCGCGATGCGCTGGGCTGCCTTGAGCCAGGCATCGGCCACACCCTGAAAATCGGCAGGTGTGCTGCTCCATCCAAAGCTGGTGCGGATTGTCGATTCCGCAAGGGCGTCATCTGCGCCCATCGCCATCAGCACAAGGCTGCGTCGCACCTTGCCCGATGAGCAGGCCGACCCCGCCGACACGCAAACGCCGGCCAGATCCATCGCCATGACCTGCGTTTCGGACGGAAATCCGGGTTTGGCAAAGTTCGACACACCCGCGAGGCGCGGCGACGCCTTGCCGATGACGGTAACACCGCCTTCGGTTTCCAGCCGCGCTTCCATCGCGTTCCGGTGCACGGCAAGGGCGGCATATTTCGGCATGTCGTACAGCGCGGCGCTGATCGCCGCCGCAAACCCGGCAATCGCCGCGACATTTTCGGTGCCAGAGCGCAGGCCACGCTCCTGCCCGCCGCCATATTGTACGGCCTTTAGAGGTGCGCCGGCCCGGTGCCAGAGCGCGCCGACGCCTTGTGGACCACCGATCTTGTGGGCGGTGATCGCCAGATAGTCGACGCCGAGCAGGCCCACATTCACGCGCACTTTGCCGAGGCCCTGCACGGCGTCGCAAATTGTCAGCCCGCCCGCTTCCCGCACCAGCGCCGCTGCTTCCGCCACGGGCTGCAGGATGCCTGTCTCGTTGTTCGCGAGCATCAGGCAGAGCACCGGCTTGCCCTTGGCGGCATGGTCCCAGGACTTGAGGCGGGTCGCCAAGTCTTCCAAATCAACCACGCCCGCCGGTGTCAGATAAGCCGTTTCCGATACAACGCCCGAATGTGCTGCCGCACGGGTCACCGCTTCATGCTCCAGCGCCGAGACGATCAGGGTGCATTTGCCCTCGAGCCCGGCCACCGTGCCGCGCACGGCGAGCGCGTCCGCTTCGGTGCCACCACTGGTGAAAATGAGATCCTCCGGGCGGCTGCCGAGCGCTCCGCCGATGGCCATCCTTGCCTTCTCCACGACCGCTCGCGCCGCCCGTCCCGAAGCATGAACCGACGACGGATTGGTCGCGCCCATGCCGAACACCGCCAGCATGGCGTCCTGCGCTTCGGGGCGCAGCGGGCTTGTCGCATTGTGGTCGGCATAGATCATTCCGCCCATATAGACCCTGGGACCCTCCATGGGCAGTGCAGAAAAATTTGCTTTTCAGTGCCTGATTGGACTATGACGCCCCCCTTTCCAGACAGAATGCCGAGGAACTCATGGCCGAACTCATCATTCCGGGGCCGCAGGGCCGTATTGAAGCACGCTACACCGAGCCGCCATTCCCCGGCGCGCCGATCGCGCTGATCCTGCATCCGCACCCCAAAGCGGGCGGCACGATGCAGGATCCGATCTCGATCATGCTGTACCAGATGTTCGAAAAGCACGGCTTCGGCGTGCTGCGCTACAACTCGCGCGGTGTCGGCCGCAGCCAGGGGCAATATGACCAGGGTATCGGCGAGCTCGAAGACGCTGCCTATGTACTTGATTACATTGAGAACCTGTCCGAAAGCCCGCGCTTCGTCTGGTGCGCCGGCTACAGTTTCGGGGCATGGATCACGCTGCAGTTGCTGATGCGCCGGCCGGAGATTGACGGCTTCCTCGCGATTTCGCCGCCAGCCAACCACTATGACCTGTCCTTCCTGGCCCCTTGCCCGGCTTCCGGCCTGATCGTATCGGGCGATGCAGATTCGGTCTCGTCTCCGGAAGATGTCGAGCGCGCCCTGACCAAGGTTCGCGTCCAGAAAGGCGAAGAAATCGAGCGGGCCCGAATCAAGGGCGCCAACCATTTCTATGTCGACCGTCGCAACGAACTGATCGAAATCTGCGAACGCTACCTCCTCCGCCGCCTGGCAGAGGCAGAAGACAAGCTGCGGATCGAAGCCGAGAAAGACTAAGGCAGCAGGACGCCACCGGTCATGGCCCGTGGCACGCCTGTCGTGCCCGGCCAGCTGATGGCGCTGTTGCGTGCGGTTCTCGCCGCGAGGAAGGCGAACGCCTCCGCCTCGATACTGTCGCCGCGCCATCCGGCCTGTTCGGCGCTCAGCAACGGGCAGGGCAGCGCCCGGGCGAGCGCATTCATCAGGGCAGGATTGTGCCTCCCGCCGCCACAGGCAATGACGCGAGACGGTACTTCCGGCAGCTGCGCCACGCCCGCCGCTACCGCGCGGGCCGAAAATTCCGTCAGCGTTGCCGCCCCATCTTCCACCGACAGGCCTCTCGCCATGCCGGCATTGAAATCATAGCGGTCGAGGGACTTCGGCGGCGGTTCGGCGAACCAGTCATGATCCAGCAGCTGTGCCAGCAGGCCTTCGTTAGGCCGCCCGGCAAGGGCGAGGTGTCCGCCCGCGTCATGCGTCCCCTTGCCATGCCCTTCGACCCATTCGTCGATCGGTCCATTGGCCGGGCCGGTATCGAAGGCGATCAGCGTGCCGCCGGACAGCTTCGCCGTGATATTCGCCACCCCGCCAAGGTTCAGCACGCAGGCCGCGCCATCGCCGAGCCGCTCCATCAGGGCGGCATGATAGGCTGGCGCCAGCGGCGCGCCCTGCCCGCCCGCA
>JBGSKI010000193.1:0-5421 GCA_041741315.1 Hyphomonas sp.
GCTCGCCCCGCGGTCAGCCCGGCGTGACGCGCGCGGCGATGTCGTAGCTTTCGCTGCCGCTCTCCATCATCGCCCGTGCTTCCTCGCCGGGCGCGGCCAGAAACCGTGGATGGGCCAGCAATTCATCGCTGTCCCCCCGGAAGATGTTGAGGTCCACCAGGATCGCCCCGCTCTCGTCCGGCGAGGCGGTGAATTCGATGCGGTAGAGGCCCTCCTCCGAGCCCGGCTCCTGGATGACAATCGTGCCCGGCGTGCCGGGTTCGAGTTCGACCGTCGTCCGGAACCTGTGGGTGGACTGCGCATCGTCGCCCTTTGACGCAATGCTGCCTTCCAGCGCCAAGGTCAGCGGCTCGGCCGTTGCCGCCGGCAGGAAAGCGAGGGTGAGGCCGCCGGAGGCGAGCAGCGCGGCCGCCAGCTTGCGGGGATGGGTCGTTACGGTTCTGAAGATCATTCGGGTTCGGTCCTGTATCGAGGGTTGCGGTTGCGCCCCCAAGGCCGCCGACAGGTGACCGGCCAGAACCTCGCGCACCATCGCGCTCACAGTCTGGCCTTTCCGCCGCGCGAGACCCTGCAGCGCGCGCTTCTCTTCATGAGACACGCGCACCTCGATTTTCTCGCTCTTCTTCGGATCGCGGCGGATTTCGGTTTCCTTTCGGTCGTCCTTGCGGGTGCCTCGCTGGTGGCACGAACCGAACGAATCCTACCACGAACTTCCGGTCTGACAGCAGGCATTTCGTGTCATGACAGTCCGGAGCGCCGGCGAAATGGAGCTAAACCGGCAGCGCCGCCGAGGCCGCTTCCAGGGTGAACATGCTTTCCAGCATCATCGCCGCCGGCACGAAGGCCACCATCGCGACCACCAGCAAGATCGCCGAAGCCACGACAAACCCCAGCACCAGACCGACCCAGGACCAGCCGGAACCCGTCCGGATGCGCACCAGGTACCGGAACAGTTTCACCAGCATCACGATCATGAAGAACCACAACAGGATCGTGCCGATCCCGGCATAGACCAGCCCGTCATCCCCCGTGCCGGCCAGCATGTGCATCATCACCATGATGACAATGCCGATCTCGACAATCGCCGCCACCGTGAACGACAGGAAGGCGAATAACGGCTCGACATTGCGGAACCTCCGTCCCATGAAGAACGAGACGATGCCCGAGAAGATCCAGATCGCGGCAATGTACGGAATGGCGAAGATCAGCGCCTTCACCCCGTCGGCGTCCCGGAACGAGGCCATCACCGCCGAAACGAACGCTTCCGGCCCCGTCCCGCTGACCGAATTATCGCCCACCGTCTCGACCGTGGTGAACAAGAGGCCGATGTTCGACATCACGCCGGACGCCGCCACACCCGTCACGAAGGTCAGAAGGAAAGGCGGCGGCAGCGGCTTGTACGACCCCGCCTCGACCACCCGGGCAATCTCGCGCGGCTTGATCATCAACAAGGTGACCGGCAACAGCGCGATCCGCACGATATACTCGCTGAGCGCCCGCGCCGACGGCTCCAGCATGTCATGATCGCCCCGGTCAGCCGGGCGTTGCGCCTCGTCCGTCATCTCGCATCCCCTTCCACACTCGGATCAGGGATAGCATCTTTAGGAAAGGGCCGCACCCGACTTCGCCGGCACCTAGAATATCCCCGCCGCCAGCCCTGCCCCCATCGCCTGGCCAAGGTCGCGGCACCTGGCGAGATCGTCCGCCCCGATCGTCTTCGGCGCCAGGATGTCCTCCGCCGTCTGGGCGTGCGTGCAAACGATCAGCGGCGGCTGCACCTCCCGAAGGCGCCAGCCCGTGGCAATCCGGGCCACCTGCCGCGCCGCCCCGCTACCGTCCGATCCGGCACAGATCATCTGCGCATAGGGCCGCCCCTCGATCCGCCCCAGAACGGGATAATACATCCGGTCGAAGAATTCCTTCATGGCCCCGCTCAACCCGCCGAGGTTTTCCGGGGCGGCGAAGATGAACCCGTCCGCCTCCAGCAGGTCCTGCACCTCGACCGACTCCACCCAGATCACCGATGCGGCCGTCTCTGTCCGCGCACCCTCTGCGGCCGCCTGTATCATCGCCCCCGTCCCGCCGGTGCGCGAATGCCAGACGATCAAAAGCCGAGTCATGCCGAATCCTTCCTGCCGGTACAAACCCTAGCGTAGCGGGCCGGTCGCGGACATTCCCATCATAGACAGGGCTTGGGGCGGAAGGGGGAAGCAGATACATTCGCATCCAGGGGGCTGCATGCGCGCAGCGGGCGCTCGGCCATCCGCACTGCCAAGGCGGAAAATCGGCCTTTGCCAGCAGCTGCACGGCAGCCCCCGGAGGGCTCACCCAGCCTTCCTGAACAGAAACTACTCATATTTCTCCAATCGGAGAAGTTGCTTTTCACACTTTCGCGATAGATGCAGGCGGGCTGATACATGATTGACACAACCCGCACCCCCGTCCAGGCCCGCAGCGAGCACCGCCGCCAGGCGTTGATCGACGCCGTCGTGCGCATCCTCGCCCGCGAAGGGGCCGCCGGCATCACTCACCGGGCCGTCGCCCGCGAGGCCGGGGCCTCCCACGGCCATGTCCGCTACTATTTCGCCACACGTGACGACATGTTGAGCGCTGCGCTGGCGGCTTTCATTGAAAAACAGGTCGCTGCCAGCATCGCGCTGGCGAAGGCCGCCGGCCCGCCGGGGCAAGGCGATGGCATCTGGCACCTGGCCGCTGCATATATGGCCAACCGTGTCGAATTCGGCCGCGAAGGAGAAATCGCACGGTACGAGCTGTTCCTGCACGCGGCCCGCTACGACACGTTGCGTCCGGCACTCACGCAATGGGCCGAGACCTATT
The DNA here is from genome assembly GCA_041741315.1 of Hyphomonas sp. Taxonomy (GTDB): domain Bacteria; phylum Pseudomonadota; class Alphaproteobacteria; order Caulobacterales; family Hyphomonadaceae; genus Hyphomonas. The sequence goes on from JBGSKI010000193.1 coordinate 2,839, forward strand.
TCTCCCTGTTCGAGACCGAATACATGGCCCGCGGGCTCAGCGAACCGCGCGCCCGCGCCGAGCGCATCGTTTACTACGTGAATGCCCTCCTTCTGCGGCATCTGACGACCCCAATGGAGAATTTCGAGAAGGGCGTCCTCCTGCCGGTCCTGCTCGACAATGCCCGGCCCTGACGCTGCTGGGGCGAAGGGTGGAAGCAACCGCGCGGGTCTGGCATAAGGCCCCTCCATGACGATCCGCATTGCCGCCTTCTACAAGTTCTTCGCCTTTCCCGGCTACGAGACCGCTCGCGCCCCGCTCACTGCCGCGCTGGAAGCCGCCGGCGTGCGCGGCACGGTCCTGCTCGCCTCAGAAGGCATCAACGGCACCATCGCCGCCAGCCCCGGGGGCATCGGCGCCGCCCTGGCCGCCCTTCGCGCCCTTCCGGGGGCCGAAGGCCTAGAGGCCAAATTCTCGGAAACGCCCGACATGCCCTTCCTGCGCCTCAAGGTCCGCCTGAAGCGCGAAATCGTCACCATGGGCGTGCCGGACACCGACCCCAACGCGCTCGTCGGCACCTATGTCGAGCCCGAAGCCTGGAACGCCCTGATCTCCGATCCGGACACGGTTCTGATCGACACCCGCAACGATTACGAGTTCGCCATCGGCACGTTCGAAGGCGCCATCGATCCGGCCACCGCCAGCTTCCGTGAATTCCCGGACTGGTTCCGCACCTTCCGCGAGCGCCTCGCCGCCGAGGGCCGTACGCCGAAGATCGCCATGTTCTGCACCGGCGGCATCCGCTGCGAGAAGGCCACCTCCTTCGTCAAGGCCGAAGGCATCGACGATGTGTTCCACCTCAAGGGCGGCATCCTGAAATATCTCGAAACCGTGCCGCAGCAGGACAGCCTGTGGCGCGGCGAGTGTTTCGTCTTCGACGAACGCGTCTCGGTGAAGCACGACCTGACCCCCGGCTCCTACGAACTCTGCCATGCGTGCAAGCGCCCGGTCTCCGAAGCCGGCCAGGCGCACGAACACTACCGCCCCGGCGTCTCGTGCCCGGCCTGCATTGCCGAAATGAGCGACGACCAGCGCGCCCGCTTTGCCGAGCGCCAGAAACAGATCGACCTCGCCCGCCAGCGCGGCGAGGTGCACATGGGCCCCGAAGCGCGTCGCCACGCAGAGGCGGCAGAAGAGACCGGTAAACAGGATGCTTGAGGGCAGCTGCCTGTGCGGCGCGGTCCGCTACGAGGTGGACGCAGCCCCCGGTCCGATCATCCATTGCCATTGCCGCACCTGCCGGAAAGCTCATGGCGCGGCTTTCTCATCCCTGATGCCCGTGCCCCGCACGGCTTTTCGCTGGCTGGCGGGCGAAGACAAGCTGAGCGCGTTCGAATCCAGCGTGGGCAAGCGCCGCCGCTTCTGCCGCGACTGCGGATCGCAGATCGTGGCCGAGCGGGATACAGCCCCCGTGATCATGCTGCGGCTCGGCTGCCTCGATACTGAGATCGAAGGAAATGCAAAGGCGCATATCTGGCGATCCGATTGCGCCAGCTGGTATGATCCGAAAGTGATCCTGCAGGAATTTCCACAAGGCTTCCCGAGCAAGTGATGCCCGCAACCGGCGCGCCGATCCTCTACTCCTTCCGCCGCTGTCCCTATGCCATGCGCGCCCGGCTCGCCCTGTCGGCGGCGCGCCTGGACATCCGCGTCCGCGAAGTCCTGCTGCGCGACAAACCGGCAGACATGCTGGCCGCCAGCCCCAAGGGCACGGTACCCGTCCTCGTGCTGCCCGATGGGCAAGTCATCGACGAAAGCCTCGACATCATGCACTGGGCGTTGGCGCAGAACGACCCACCTGGCTGGCTCAGCGCAGACAAGGCAGAGAGAGATGCCCTGATCGCGCAGAATGACGGCCCCTTCAAGCGCGCCCTCGACCGCTACAAATACCCTGATCGCTACGCCGCCGAAGGCGCCGATCCTCTCGAAAACCGCGCAGCCGGGCTGGAAATCCTGAAAGCACTTTCCGCCCGGATCGCGGCGAATGGCGGCCATATCTTCGGCCCGCAACCAACGCTGGCTGACATGGCAATCGTCCCTTTCGTGCGTCAGTTTGCGGGCGTTGACCCGGCATGGTTCCTCGACGCCGCCCCAACACCGGTCGTCCAGTGGCAGACGCAGCACGTGCACAGCCCCCGGTTCCAGGCCGTCCTCACGGTATTCCCCCAATGGAAACCGGGCGATGCCGAACCTGCGCTGCCCGTTGACACATAGGCCTCACAACTCCGCTTTTGCCCTCTTGCAAATTCCGCGCAGCTGCGTACACACCCCGGTCTTCGGCGCGGAGTGTAGCTCAGCCTGGTAGAGCACTAGCTTCGGGAGCTAGGGGCCGGAGGTTCGAATCCTCTCACTCCGACCATTCTCAAATGGTGGCGCGCAGCGACAGAAATCGATCCAGCGGATCGATTTCAATTTTAGGATGCTCGAAGCGCAAGCGAGAGCCAGCTCCTCGCCTCACCCCTTCAGAATCGCCCGCACCGCATCCAGCGCCGCTTCAGCCTTGCCCGCGTCCGGCCCGCCGGCCATCGCCATGTCGGGCCGCCC